>CAZCEE010000068.1:0-9241 GCA_964497165.1 uncultured Schumannella sp.
AGGCTCCCGCGCGCTCCCGATCATCTGGACGAACACGAGCGACTTCGTCACGATCCACATGCCGAAAACTCCCGAGACGACGGGGATGATCGGCACCGCGCAGTTGAAGAGCATGAAGAAGACCGCTTTCGTGATCAACGTGGCGCGCGGCGGGCTGATCGACGAAGCCGCACTCGCGGCAGCTCTGCGCGATGGCGAGATCGCCGGCGCCGGCATCGACGTCTTCACCTCCGAACCGCCGACCGACGACGTGCTGACCTCCGCCCCGAACATCATCGTCACGCCGCATCTCGGGGCCTCGACCGACGAAGCCCAGGAACGCGCGGGCGTCTCCGTCGCCAAGTCCGTGCGGCTCGCCCTCGACGGCGAACTGGTTCCGGATGCCGTCAACGTCGCGGGCGGAGTCATCGACCCGACGGTGCGCCCCGGCATCCCCCTCATGGAGCACCTCGGCCAACTGTTCGCCGGCCTCGCCGACGCCCCCCTGCAGTCGATCGACGTCGAGGTGCGCGGCGAGATCGCCGAACTCGAAGTCGGTGTGCTGCGACTCGCCGCGCTCAAGGGCGTCTTCTCGCAGGCGGTCACCGAGACCGTCTCGTACGTCAACGCGCCGCTTCTCGCCGAGCAGCGCGGCATCACCGTGCGGCTCACCACCGACCCGGTCGCCGAGGACTACCGAAACGTGCTCAGCATCCGCGGCACCGCGACCGACGGCACCCGCCTCTCGGTCTCCGGCACGCTCGCCGGCACGAAGCAGGCCGAGAAGATCACCGAGATCAACGGGTACGACCTCGAGGTGCCGATGGCCCGCCACCTCGTCGTCATGGAGTACACCGACCGCCCCGGCATCGTCGCGATCTACAGCAAAGCCCTCGGGGATGCCGCCATCAACATCGCGGGAATGCAAATGGCGCGGCGTGGCCGAGGCGCCGACCAGCTCTCGGTGCTGACGCTCGACTCGGCTGTCCCCGACGACCTGCTCGCCGGCATCCAGCGGGATGTCGACGCGTCGGTGCTGCGCCAGGTGGAGATCGTCGACCTGTAGCGCTCGCGCGTCAGGCGCCGTCGTCTCGAGCGGCGAGGATCGCGTCGATGACGAGTGGCAACAGGATGAAGCGCGGCGTCCGCGGGTCGCCGTCGACGACGGCCACCTGAGCCCGCGACGCGGCCATCCGGGTCGCGACCTCGGCGAGTGGCGCGCCCGGCTGGATTCGCACGATCGGCCCGATCCTGGCGCGGTCGTCATCGAGCAGCGTCCCCCCCGTCTCGGCGCCTCCCGCCGACGCGAGCAGCAGCCGCAGCACGTCGGCCGGGGCGACGACTGCCGCCGGGGTGCCGTCGTCGGCGGCGACGACGAGCGCGCCGAGGTGACCCCGAGCGACCAGTCGGGCGGCGACGACGGCCGGCGTGCGGCGGTTGACGGTGGGGAGCGAGACTTGCAAGTCGGAAGCGATCACGGGCGCCCTTCGGGATCATTTGACTATATGCAACACTTGCGTGATGCAACAATCCTGGTCAGCTCAGCCGCTGGATACGGGGGCCATCGCGATCGCGTTGTCGCGCGACCCGGAAGACGCCACCCTGACGGCGTCGCGGGCCCTTCTCGGCGTCGTCGCACGGTCGGTGACCGACGTGCTGGAAATGGTCTCGCTGCCGCAGTTTCGCATCATGGTGGTCATCGCGAGCGGAGGGCCGCTCCGGATGGGCGCGCTCGCGAAACGCGTCGGCTCGACCCCCTCGACCCTCAGCCGCGCCATCGACCGGCTGGAAGCCGGCGGCTGGGTACGACGCGAGGTCAGCCCCGACAGCCGACGCGAGATACTCGCCCACCTCTCACCGCACGGCGAGCAGCTCGTCGCCCACGTGACCGATCGTCGACGCCGCGAGATCGCCGAGATCCTCGACCAGCTCGGGCCCGACGATCGGCTGGCCTTCGGTCGCGCCTTCGCCCTGTTCGCCGCGGCAGCCGGCGAATCCCCTCCCGAGGATCTGATCGTCCTTGGACTCTGAGCCCACCCCCACCTCGCCCGGCGATCGACGGCGCTCGCCGGGCGGGCCCCTCACGACCGTCGTCGCCCCGCGCGACAACGGCTGGGTCGCCGAGCGCGACGGCGACCTCGTCTACGAAGGGCAGAGTCCGATCGACGCCGCCCACAGCGCGCGCAACGACTTGGCGCAGCGCGGGGGCGGCCTCCTGGTGATCCTCGACTCGGCCGGTCGTCACTTCAAGCGACTCGTCGTCGACGGGGTGTGAACCTGCACTGATAGCGGGCCCGCGGTACGACATCCTTGACGTCATACGACATCCTTGAGGCGTGCGTCATTACGCGGAGTGGCTGCTGGGGCTTGCCGCGCAGCAGCCCCGTGAGTACCGCCGCCTGCTGCGCATCCGACGCCGCATCTACCGCAAGGTCGCCCGGTTGCGCGCCGAGGTGGTGCGCAGTGCCGAACCGATCCCGTTCGACGAGATTCCGCATGGCGCGTTCCGCCCGATCCGGCCGGGAGACTCCTGGGGCGGCGTGCTCGACTGCGCCTGGCTGCATCTCACCGGGACGGTGCCGAAGGGCGTCGACAGTCCGGTCGTGATGCTCGGCATCCGCGGCGAAGGGCTCGTGTTCTCACCCACCGGCGAGATCTTGGACGCGGTCACCACGGTGTTCCAGCAGGGCGACCTGCCGCACAGCGGCGGCAAGTACCGGCCGGTGCGTCACGTCGACCTGAGCTCGGGACGCGTCGACCTTTACGCCGACGTCGCCCACAACGGCTTCATCATCTACCCGGTCGGTCGCGGCCGCTTCCACGGCGCGCACCTCGCGACCCGGGATGACGAGTCGTTCGGGCTCTACTACGACTACCTGACCCTGACGGTGCTCGCTCACGCCACCGACGACGCAGCCCTCGCCCGGGAGCTGCGCCGCGCGCTCGACGCCGCCTGGTCGGACTTCGAGGCCGGCGACATCCCGGGTGCCCGCGCCGTGCTCGCGGTTCCGCTCTCGCATCCGTCGACCGACGACTTCCTCTACAGCGCCGTCGGGCACGGGCACCTCGACATGGCGTGGCTCTGGCCGCTGCGGGAGACGAAGCGCAAAGCAGCGCGCACCTTTAGCCGGGCGCTGGCCACGATCGACGACCGCCCCGGCTTCATCTTCGGCACCTCCCAACCGCAGCAGATGCAGTGGATGAAGGAGCGGCATCCCGACCTCTACCGGCGGATGAAGGCCGCGGTCGCCCGTGGACGCCTCGAGTTGCAGGGCTCGTTCTGGGTGGAGACCGACACCAACATGCCCGGCGGCGAGTCGCTCGTGCGCCAGGCGGTGATCGGCCGACGATTCCTCCAGCAGGAGTTCGGGTTGACCGACGACGACTTGCGGCTGTGCTGGTTGCCCGACACCTTCGGATACTCCGGGGCCCTGCCGCAGATTCTGAAGAAGACCGGGATGGACTGGTTCCAGACCATCAAGTTGGCGTGGAACAAGCACAACGACCATCCATACCGCACCTTCAATTGGGCGGGCATCGACGGCTCGACGGTGCTGGTGCACATGCCGCCGGAGGGCGACTACAACTCGCGCGGCGCCGCCGACGGACTGCTCACCGGCCTCAAGCGCTACCCCGAACGCGACCTCGGCGCGGCCCTGCTCCTCTACGGCTCGGGCGACGGCGGCGGCGGGCCCGGCGAAATCCACCTCGAGGTGACGAGCCGCGAGCACGACCTGCGCGGGTTGCCGAAACTCGAGTACTCGCGCGCGGCCGACTTCTTCCGCAAGCTCGAGACCCTCGACGTGACCCACCGGTTCGACGGCGAGCTGTACCTCGAAGCGCACCAGGGCACCTACACCACGAACGCGGGCATCAAAAAGCACAACCGCATCGCCGAACGCAAGTTGCATGACGCCGAAGCGCTCGCCGCGATGACCGGCCGTGCCTCCCGCGACGAGCTTGAGCAGCACTGGCGCGACGTGCTGCTTCAGCACTTCCACGACATCCTGCCCGGCTCGTCGATCGCTCGGGTGAACCGCGAGACGGTCGACGAGCTCACGCGCGTCGCCGCCGAGCTGGATGCCTACGCCGCAGCGCGTCTCGCCGAACTGCCACGCACGGGCGACGGGCCGGCCGCGGTGAACCTCACCGGAATCCCCCGCGACGAACACGTGCGGGTCGGCGACTCGTGGTTCCGCGCCCGAGTCGACCCGTACGCCGCGGCGCCCCTCGAACCCGCAGCCGGGTACCCGGAGCTCGTCGCCGACGGCGACCTGCTGAGCAACGGATCGCTGACCCTGAGGTTCGGCGCGACGGGCGAGATCGTGTCGTGCGTCGACGTCGAGGGAACCGAGCACGCCCGCGACGGACTGAACCGGCTGGTGCTGCACCGCGACCCGTACCAGGTGCCGTGGGACGCCTGGGACATCGGGCAGGGCTACCTCAAACGACAGCCGCGCGTGCTGCGGCCCTCGACGGTGACCACCGAGGTCGACGGGCCGACGGCCGTGCGCACCCAGGTCTACCGGTTCGGCCGCTCGCGCATCGAGCAGCGCGTGATCGTCGAGGCGGGCAGCGACCTTGTACGGTTCGAGACCCGCGTCGACTGGCACGAGACCCATCGGATGCTGCGCGCCGACTTCCTGCCGACGCACTACGGCGACACCTCGAAGAGCGAGATCCAGTTCGGCCACATCGAGCGACCGACCACCGAGAACGGCCCCGTCGAGACCGCACAGTTCGAGGTCTGCGCGCACAAGTGGATCGCGACCGAAACCTCCGAGGGCGGTTTCGCGGTGCTCAACGATTCGAAGTATGGGCATCGGGCGAAGTCGGGACTGCTCTCGCTCACCCTGCTGCGCTCGCCCACCTTCCCCGACAAGACCGCCGACCGTGGTGTGCACTCGTTCAGCTACGCGTTCCGACCGTTCGCCGCGGGCGACCTCACCTCGGTCATCCGCGACGGGTACCGGCTCAACAATCCGCTGCACATCCGTCCGGGAGTGTCGCTTCCGTCCTTCGCCACGTCGAGCAATCCCGGTGTCATCATCGAGACCATCAAACCCGCTGAGAACGGCGACGGAGTGGTGGTGCGGATGTACGAAAGCCTCGGTCGCCCGACCGTGACCGCGCTCCGCACGACCGCTGCCCACACCCGCGCGACGGTGACCGACCTGCTCGAGCGGCCCCAGCATCCCGCCGATCTCAAGCGCCTCGAACTGGGCCCGTTCGAGATTCTGACCATCCATTTGGAGAAGTGATGAGTACGACGGTACCGACGACCCGAGAAGCCCGCCCCGACCCGAGCCGCCGTGCACAGAGCGTCGCGATCGTGACGGCCGCTTTCGGCCAGAACCTCGTCTACGCGATCGTCACGACCTTCCTGCTGCTGTACCTGGTGCAGTACGCGAAGATCAGCACCGAAGGCATCGCGATCGTCACCGTCGTACTCACCGTCGCGCGCATCGTCGACGCGATCGCCGACCCCGTCGTGGGCAGTCTCATCGACATGACCCGCACCCGTTGGGGCAAGCTGCGTCCGTTCATCCTGTTCTCCGCCGCCCCCGTGGCGATCTTCTCGGCGCTGCTGTTCGCGGTGCCCGACGCCGACGAGCCCGTGCAGCTCTGGTACTTCGCGATCTGCTACCTCATCTGGGGGCTCGTCTACGCCGCGTGCGACGTGCCGCTCTGGGGACTCATCGGCTCGGCGTTCCCCGAGAAGAAGGCCCGCGCTCGGGTCATCGGCAACGTGCGGGCGTTCGGCGCGATCGCGCTCGGGCTCGCCACGCTCGGGATGCCGTACCTCGCGAACCTGTTGAGTTTCGCACCCGAAACGACGGGCACCGGCTGGACGCTCGCAGTGACCGTGACCGTGTTCTTCGGGATGGGCATCTTCCTGCTCGCATTCTTCGTGCCGCGCGAGAAGGTCATCACCACCGACCCGCTTTCGTTCAAGCAACTGTTCGCCGCGCTGTTCGCCAACAAGCCGCTGCTGTCGGTGCTCGCCGGGTCGGTGCTCGGCGCGGGGCGGTACGTCGTGCAATCCGGTGGCGCGGTGTTCGTGGTCATCGCCTACAACGACGAGAGGGTTTTCACGATCGTCGGCGCGGGCATTATCGGCGGCATGGTGCTCGCATCGTTCACCACCCCGCTGCTGATGCGTCGCATCCCCGGGCGCACCCTCATCCTGTTCACCTGCTTCGCGGGCGCCGCCGTCTACGTCGCGATGTACCTCGTGGGCTTTGAGAACATCATCGTGATGACGTCGTTCATCTTCCTCACCGGGCTGCTGCTCGGTGTCTTCCTGGTGTCGCAGACGACGATGATCGCAGATGCCGTGGACCGCGCCGAAGAGACCACCGGCGTGCGCAATGACGGCATCTCGTTCGCGACGCTGACCTTCGTGACGAAGGTGATGAGCGCCCTGTCGGTGCTGCTGTTCGGCATCTTCGTCGTGCTGGCCGGCTACGAGGCGGGCGTCGTCATCACCCCCGAGATGCAGAACACGGTGTGGCTCGCGATCACCCTCGTTCCCGCCGCGTCGTGCCTGCTCTCGGCGATCCCGTTCTTCTTCTACCGTCTGGAATCACAACGTTACCCAAGCGTTACCGAATAAGTTCGCTCTCACGACAAACTGGGAATACCTCGCCGATGACGACGAGGTACCACGAGGGGTCACCTCACTTTCGATGAAGAAGGGGAGAACCGTGAAGCGTGCTTCATTGATCTCCGTCGTCGCGATGGCCGGTATCTCGGCGATCGCACTGGCTGGCTGTACGAGCGGGGACGGCGGTGGCGACGCTGCGGCGACGCGTGCCTGCGTCATCCTGCCCGACGCCGCGTCGTCCCCCCGCTGGGAGACGCTCGACCGCAAGTACCTGCAGGAAGGTCTCGAGGCCGCCGGCTTCGAGGTCGACATCCAGAACGCGCAGGGCGACACCAACAAGTACGCGACCATCGCGGACCAGCAGCTCACCCAGGGCTGCGGCGTGATGCTGCTCGTCGATCATCAGGGCGCCGGAGCTGCCGTGGCCGAGAAGGCCTCTGCCGAGGGCATCCCGGTCATCGCTTACGACCGTCCGATCGCTGGTGCCGACTACTACGTGTCGTTCGACAACTTCCAGGTCGGTGCACTCGAAGGACAGTCGATCCTCGACGGCCTCGAAGCGGTCGGCAAAGACCCGGCAACGGCCATCGTCGTCTACATGGGCGGCGACCCGGCTGACGGCAACGCCGCGATGTTCCACGATGGCGCCGTGAGCGTCATGGAGGCCGCCGGCATCACTCCCGCCGCCGAGCCCCCGGGAATCTGGGACGGCGACAAGTCGGCCACCAACTTCGAGCAGGCGCTGACCTCGCTCGGTGGTGTGGTCGACGCGGTGTGGGTCGCCAACGACACCAACGCGGCAGGCGTCATCACGATCCTCGACAAGAACGGCCTCACCGTTCCGGTCTCGGGTCAGGACGCCTCGATCGCGGGCCTGCAGAACGTGCTCCTCGGCAAGCAGACCGCCACGGTCTACAAGCCGGTGAAGCTCGAGGCCGACGCCGCCGTCGAGACCGCCGTCGCGCTGCTCAAGGGTGAGACCCCCGAGGCCGACCAGGAGCTCGAGGACGGCACGCCGTACATCGCGGTCACCCCGGTGCTGGTCGGGCCGGAGCAGGTGAAGGACGTCGTCGACGCGGGCGACGCCACCGTGGCCGAGCTGTGCACGGGCGATGTCGCTGCCAAGTGCGAGGAGTACGGGATCTCCTGATCCTGTGACGCACTGATCCACAAATGGACAGGGGCTCCGGGCCAGGCCGCAAGGCCGAGCCCGGGGCCTCGGTTCACTCCCGCCAGGTGTACGGTCACGTCAGGCGCGGACGACGACGTTCGAAAGGAAACCAGGGCATGGATGTGCCGATCATCGAGTTGACGGGGATCGTCAAGAGCTTCGGACCCGTGAGCGTGCTCAAGGGCGTCGACCTCAAGGCCTACCCCGGCAAGGTCACCGCCCTCGTCGGCGACAACGGCGCCGGCAAGTCGACCCTCATCAAGGGGCTCGCCGGCGTTCAGCCGTACGACTCCGGCAGCGTGAAGTTCGACGGCGAAGAGGTGGTGCTGCACACGCCGCGCCAGGCATCCGCACTCGGCATCGAGGTCGTGTATCAAGACCTCGCGCTGAGCGACAACCTCGACATCGTGCAGAACATGTTTCTCGGACGCGAAGAGACTAAGTGGGCCACGTTCGATGAGGGCCTCATGGAGAAGGAGGCGTCAGACACCCTGCGCTCGCTCTCGGTACGCACCGTGAAGTCGGTGCGGCAGAAGGTCTCGTCGCTCTCCGGCGGCCAACGGCAGACGGTCGCGATCGCCCGCGCCGTGCTGAAGAAGGCCCGCGTCGTCATCCTCGACGAACCGACCGCCGCCCTCGGCGTCGCACAGACCGAGCAGGTGCTCAATCTGGTCAAGCGGCTCGCCGAGCAGGGCGTCGCGGTCATCATCATCAGCCACAACCTCGCCGACGTCTTCGAAGTCGCCGACTACATCAGCGTGCTGTACCTCGGCCAGATGGTCGCCGAGCTCGAAACCTCGAAGACGACGCGCGACGACGTCGTCGGCTACATCACCGGAACGAAGACGTTCGAGGGGGCCAAGGCATGAGCTACCAACACGACGGCACCGAGACCGGCCACGTTCCCGCCGCGACCGACCTCATCGGCAGCGGCCACGAAGGCTCGCTCCGCGACCAGGTGACGGCGTGGTTGCAGCGCGTGCGCGGCGGCGAGATGGGCGCGCTGCCCGCGGTCGGCGGCTTCATCGTGCTGAGCGTGCTGTTCTCGATCCTCAGCCCGTTCTTCCTCACCGAACGCAACTTCGCCAACCTGATGACGCAGGCGGCGACGCTCGTCATGCTCGGCATGGCGCTGGTGTTCGTCATCCTGCTCGGCGAGATCGACCTCTCGGCGGGCGTGACTGCCGGCGTCTCGATGTGCATCTTCATCGTGCTGGTCAACGTGCAGGGCATCAACTGGATCGTGGCGCTCGTCGTCGCGTTCCTCGTCGGCCTCACCATCGGCACCTTCATCGGATTCTTCGTGGCGAAAGTCGGGATCCCCTCGTTCGTCGTGACCCTCGGTTTGTTCCTCGGGCTTCAGGGCGTGCAGCTCATCGTCATCGGCTCGGGCGGGCTGTACCGCGTGCAGATCCCCGAGATCCTGGCGATCCAGAACAAGAACCTGCCGGTCTGGGCCGGCTGGGTGCTGCTCGCCGTCGTGC
>CAZCEE010000069.1:0-4900 GCA_964497165.1 uncultured Schumannella sp.
GTTGAAGACCGTCGGGATGCCGAGCTCCGCACGAACCGGGCCGGCGTGCTTGAACCCCGGGTGGAAGAGCGCTGCGAAGACGAAAGTGATTCCCACCTCGTCGAGCACGGCCGCAACCCGCTCCGGCGCCAACTGCAGCTCGATGCCGAGGGCGCCGAGCACATCCGATGACCCGGATGCCGACGAGGCGGCGCGGTTGCCGTGCTTGATGACCTTCGCCCCCGCGGCGGCGGCGACGATCGACGCCATCGTCGACACATTGACGGTGCCCATCCGGTCACCGCCCGTGCCCGCCATGTCGAGCGCCATCGGGTCGACGGCGAGCGGTTGGGCGTGCGCGAGGATCGCGTCCCGAAATCCGACGATCTCATCGACCGTCTCGCCTTTCGCGCGGAGGGCGACGAGGAAGCCCGCGAGCTGTGCATTCGTGGCGGCGCCCTCCATCACCTGCTCCATCGCCCACGTTGCTTCCGCGATCGACAGGTCTGCCCCGGCGAGTGCTTGCGTGATCAGAGCAGGCCAGGTGAGTTCTGTCGGCATGGCGTCGATCGTAGCGACCTCCGATATCGGCCATAATGGGCTCGTGACCTCGACACCGATTTCGCTCCACCCAGCCGCAGGGGTCATCAATCGCCCGAACTCCGTACAGGTCGGCACGATCGTTTGGCTCGGCAGCGAAGTCATGTTCTTCGCCGGCCTGTTCGCCGTCTACTTCACCCTGAAGTCCACCTCACCGGGTCTCTGGGCCGACCAGTCGTCGAACCTCAACATCTTCTTCTCGGCAATCATCACGATCATCCTGGTGTCGTCGTCGTTCACTGCCCAGTTCGGCGTCTTCGCCGCGGAACGCCTGCAGAAGTGGCGCACCGGGGCCTGGTGGAACCTGCGTCGCTGGGGCGTCGTCGAGTGGTTCTTCCTGACCTTCTTCCTCGGCTCCCTGTTCATCATCGGCCAGGTCTACGAGTACGCCCTGCTCGTCAGTGAGGGGGTGGGATTCACGTCCGACTCCTTCGGGTCGGCCTTCTACCTCACGACCGGCTTCCACGGTCTGCACGTGACCGGCGGCCTCCTGGCGTTCCTCATCGTGATCGGCCGCTTCTTCGCCGTCAAACGCTTCACCCACAAGGAAGCCACCACCGCGGTCGTGATCTCGTACTACTGGCACTTCGTCGACGTGGTGTGGATCGGCCTCTTCATCGTCATCTACGTCCTCCCGCAAATCGGAGTCTGAGCCCTATGTCACGCAATCGCCGCACGGGTCGCCGTTCTCCCCTTGCCTCGGTCGCACTCCTCGTGATCGGTCTACTGACCACGGGCGGCGCCTACGCCCTCGTCACCTCGAGCGCCACCGCGGGCACGACGTCCGCGACGGCGACGATCGCCGAGGAAGGCGAGAAGCTCTTCCTCTCGAACTGCGCCTCCTGCCACGGGATCGGTGCCGTCGGCACGGCCAACGCCCCCAGCCTTGTCGGCGTGGGTGCCGCCGCGGTCGACTTCCAGGTGGGCACCGGCCGGATGCCGATGGCCGCTTCCGGACCGCAGGCGGAGGCCAAGCCCGTTCAGTTCACCGCCGAGCAGGTCGAAGCCCTTGCGGCTTACGTCGCGACGCTCGGTGAGGGTCCTGGCATCCCGGCCGACGAGTTCCTCACCGGTGAAGGCGATGTCGCGCTGGGCGCCGAACTGTTTCGCATCAACTGCGCGATGTGCCACAACGTGGCCGGCGCGGGCGGCGCGCTCACCGAAGGCAAGTTCGCGCCCGGCCTGAAGAACGTCGACCCCGCCCACGTCTACGAGGCGATGGTCACTGGACCGCAGAACATGCCGGTGTTCAACGACCTCAACATCACCCCCGAGGAGAAGGGCGACATCATCGCCTACCTCGAGTACCTCAACGACCACCCCTCCCCCGGCGGCCTCGACCTCGGCGGGCTGGGACCCGTTTCGGAGGGTCTGTTCGTCTGGATTTTCGCGCTCGGCGCGATCGTCGCGGTGACGGTCTGGCTCACCGCGAAGTCAAACTGAGCGTTTCGACGCACGAAGAGATGAGAGAGCACACGAGCATGGCAGACCACGGCAGCGCCGAACCCGGTCGTGCGGTCGTTCGGCGGGACACCCCGGCCGACGCACCCGGAACTGCCGTCGTGTCCACGGACGCGATCGAGAACCCCGGCTTCCCGCCCTACCGTCCGCGGGTCAGCGATGTCGACCCGAAGAAGGAGCGTCAGAACGAGCGTCGCGTCGCTTGGTTCTTCTGGGCTTCGATCGTCGGAAGCTTGTTTGCGATCGTCGCCTACTTCGTGTTCCCGATCGACGCCGACAACCCCGGCTCGGTGCAGCTCAACAACGCGATGCTGGGGCTCGGGATGGCGCTCGCCTTGTTCGGCATCGGCTTCGGTGCTGTGCACTGGTCGAAGTCGCTCATGGAGGGCCACGACCTCGTCGAGGACCGCAACGCCGGCCACCCGCCCGAGGATAAGTACGAGAAGCGCGCCGGAGCCGCCGCCGTCTTCACCGCCGGTAACCAGGAGTCGGGATTCACCCGTCGCAAGCTGATCCGCAACTCGCTCATCGGTGCCCTCGTCGTGTTCCCGCTGCCGGCGGTCGTGCTCTTCCGCGACCTCGCCCCCGCCGAAGACCCGGTGACGCTGCTCAAGCACACGCTGTGGAAGAAGGGCACTCGGCTTGCCCGCGACCCCGACGGCACGCCGATCCGCGCGGCCGACGTCACCCTCGGTTCGGTCTTCCACGTCATCCCCGAGGGTCTCGAAGACCTCGAGCACGGCAAGCTCGAAGAGAAGGCCAAGGCCGCCGTCCTGCTCATGCGGCTCAAGCCCGAAGACCTCGAAGTCTCCGAAGACCGCACGGACTGGAACTACCAGGGCATCGTCGCCTACTCCAAGATCTGCACCCATGTCGGCTGCCCGGTCGCGCTCTACGAGCAGCAGACCCACCACCTGCTGTGCCCGTGCCACCAATCGCAGTTCGACATCACGAAAGAGGCGAAGGTCATCTTCGGGCCCGCCAAGCGTCCGTTGCCGCAACTGCCGATCACCATCGACGATGAGGGCTACTTGATCGCTCAGAGCGACTTCACCGAGCCCGTCGGCCCGAGCTTCTGGGAGCGTTCGCTGTGACCGTCACTGTGTCTGACAACACCGGCACGAACCGCCCGGGGACCGCTGAGCCGCAGGCCGAAGTCGGCCGCGGGATGCGCTTCACCAACTGGGCCGCGGGCTACGTCGACGAGCGCTTCAAGCTCTCGGGGTGGGTGCGTGACTACGGTCGCAAGATCTTCCCCGACCACTGGTCGTTCATGCTCGGCGAGGTCGCGCTTTACAGCCTCATCGTCGTGCTGCTCTCCGGCACCTTCCTGACCTTCTTCTTCCAGGCCTCGATGGTCGAGACGCACTATGAGGGCTCGTTCGTGCCGCTCAAGGGCATCGAGATGTCGGCGGCGATGGCGTCGACCCTCGACATCTCGTTCGACATCCGCGGCGGCCTGCTCGTGCGCCAGATCCACCACTGGGCCGCGCTGCTCTTCGTCGCCTCGATCGGCCTGCACATGCTGCGGGTGTTCTTCACGGGTGCGTTCCGCAAGCCGCGCGAGATCAACTGGCTGCTCGGCTTCACCCTCTTCATCCTCGCGATGGCCGAAGGCTTCACCGGTTACTCGCTCCCCGACGATCTGCTCTCGGGCAACGGCCTACGAATCATCGACGGCATGGTCAAGGGCATGCCGGTCGTCGGAACCTGGATCTCGTACCTGTTGTTCGGCGGCGAGTTCCCGGGCACGACCGTCATCGGGATGTTCTACAGCCTGCACATCCTGTTGCTGCCCGCGATTCTCGTCGCGATCGTCGGCATCCACGTGATCATGGTGTTCGTCAACAAGCACACCCAGTACGCAGGCCCCGGGCGAACCAACGACAACGTGGTGGGCGTGCCGGTCATGCCGGTGTTCGCGGCCAAGGCCGGCGGGTTCTTCTTCATCGTGTTCGGCGTCATCGTGCTCGTCGCGGCCACCGTCACGATCAACCCGATCTGGAACTACGGGCCCTACGACCCGTCCCCGGTGTCCGCGGGCACTCAGCCCGACTGGTACATCGGATTCGCCGACGGCATGCTGCGCCTCATCCCGATGGGCTGGGAACTCGAGATCCTCGGCTACACCCTGTCGCTCAACATCCTGGTGCCGCTGCTCATCCTGCCGATCTTCCTCGCCCTCGTTGCCTTCTACCCGTTCTTCGAGGCCTGGGTCACCGGCGACAAGCGTCACCACAACATCGCCGATCGTCCGCGGAACGCTCCGATGCGCACCGCCATCGGCGCTGCCGGCGTGACGCTCTACGCGGTCATGTGGGCTGCGGCATCCTCCGACCTCATCGCGACGCACTTCAAGCTCGCCGTCGAAGGGGTGACTCTCGCCCTCCAGATTCTGCTGATCGCCGGGCCGATCTTCGCGTTTGTCGTGACGCGTCGCATCTGTTTCGCTCTGCAGAAGAAGGACCGCGAGATCGCTTTGCACGGCTACGAATCGGGCCGCATCGTGCGCCTCCCCGGCGGCGAGTACGTCGAGGTGCACCAGCCGCTCAGCGACTACGAGCGCTGGCGCCTGGTGTCGTACAACGACTACCAGCCGCTCATGGTGCGCCCCGACAAGCACGGACGCATCTCGGTCGTTCAGCGGGTCCGCGCCGTCCTGTCGAATCTGTTCTTCGAGGACCGCATCGCGCCGGTCACCAAGGCCGAAGTCGAGGCGCAGTCCCACCACTGAGCGTCGTCTGCTGGTCGGCGCTCGCGTCGACGTGATCTGCTGGTCGGCGCTCGTGCCGACGTGATCTGCTGGTCGGCGCTCGTGCCGACGTGATCTGCTAGTCGGCGCTCGTGCCGACGTGATCTG
>CAZCEE010000069.1:5000-9216 GCA_964497165.1 uncultured Schumannella sp.
CGGCGCTCGTGCCGACGTGATCTGCTAGTCGGCGCTCGTGCCGACGTGATCTGCTGAGGGCCGATCCGCCCTGAGCGGCAGGTCGGCCGTTGCAGCTCGGGACGGCTTCAGGCTGGGGTCATGACCGAAGACCGACCCCGTCAATTCACCCCAGGGATGCGTGAGCGCCTCCTGCACGAGCGTGTGGTCGTTCTGGACGGGGTGCTGGACGACGACAACGGAACGCTCATCGCGACGCAGCTGCTGACTCTCGCCGCTGACGATCCGCGCGCCGACGTCGCGCTGTGGATCCACTCCCCTGGCGGCTCTGTGCCGTCGATGCTCGCGATCCGCGACGTCATGCGGCTCGTGCCGTGCGACGTCTCCACGCTCGCGCTCGGGTTGGCCTGCAGCGCCGGACAGTTCCTGCTCTCGGCCGGCACCCCCGGCAAGCGCTACGCCCTCCCCCACGCCCGCATCCTGATGCACCAAGGTTCGGCCGGGATCGGCGGTTCGGCCGTCGAGATCGAACTCCAGGCCGACGACTTGCGGCGCACTCGTGACACCGTGCTCGCACTCATCGCCGCTGACACGGGGCAGGCCGTTGAACAGATCTTCGAGGACTCGCTCCATGATCGCTGGTACTCCGCAATCGAGGCGCGAGACTACGGGTTCGTCGACACGATCGTGGGCTCGTTCGGCGAGGTGATGCCCGAGCGCACGCGGCCCATCGGCATCGGGGCGAGCCGATGAGCGGCTACCTCGTGCCCAATGTCGTCTCAGCTCATCCCCGTGGCGACCGGATCATGGACGTCTACTCGCACCTGCTGACGGAGAGGATCGTCTACCTCGGCACCACGATCGATGCGGGCGTCGCGAACACTCTGATTGCACAGCTGCTGCACCTGGAAGCCGACAGTCCGGGACGTGAAATCGCGATGTACATCAACTGCGAAGGCGGCGATCCGGCGGCGATGCTCGCCGTCTACGACACCATGCAGTATGTGCAGTCGCCCGTCGCGACGACCTGCGTCGGGCAAGCGATCGCGACCGGCGCCGTGCTGCTCGCCGCCGGAACACCCGGGAGGCGAACAGCCCTGCCCCACGCCCGAATCGTGCTGCACCAGCCCTCAGGGCAAGGCCGCGGCACCATCCCCGACCTCATCCTCGCCGCCGACGAGATCGTGCGCGTGCGTGCCGACCTCGAGTCGATCCTCGCAAGCCACACTCAGCAGAGCATCGAGACGTTGCGCCGCGACACCGACCGGGATCGGGTGTTCACCGCTGCGGCCGCACGCGACTATGGCCTGATCGACGAAGTGCTGCCACCTCGCGTCTCAGCCCCGCTCACGCCGCGAGCGCGAGGGTGACGCGCTGCGGCGTCACGGAGCGGCGACCGAGGTCGCGACCGATGTCGGAGGCGATCTCCGCAAGACTCGTGTCGAGCGCCCCGGCAACGGCCGAGATCATCTCGCTCGAGGGCTCCTTGAGCCCGCGCTCGATCTCGGAGAGGTACTGGGGCGAGATGCCGGCACGGCGTGCGGTGTCGACGAGGGTCTGGTCACGGTCGGCGCGCAGCTCGCGCAGGTGACCGCCGAGAACCTCCCGCCACAGCGGTTCGAGGGTGCCGCGCGGGTCGAGCTCCGCGCTGCGGCGGCGGGGGGCATCATCGATGGGCGTCACGTCAGCCATGACCTCACGATAGGACCGTGCTCGGTCGGCGAGGGTGCTCGTCCGCTCAGGGCAGAACGCGCGCCGCGCCCCGGTCGGGTGGGAAGAACCGCCGCATGTACTCGGCTGCGTCCGTGAAGCCGAGGCGGTCGTAGAAGCCGCCGGCACGGCGACTCGCCACCGTCAACTGGGTCACCCCGCGCTTTTCGCAGGCTGCCTCGACAGCGCGCACGAGGAGGGTTCCGTAGTTGCGACCACGTGCCTCCTCGTCGACCACGATCTCCTGAAGTTGGGCCGACGGGCCGTTGGTGGCGAGCAGCGGAACGATCGTCGTCAGCGCGTAGCCGCCGAGGCGCGGCGAGCCGTCGTCGACGACGAACAGCAGCACGCTCGGGTGCGCACCCGCGAAGTAGTCACCGAGAGTCGCGTCGTACGCGGCACGGTCGGGCGTGAAGGCGTGTCCCAGCTGCTGCACCAGCGCGTAGAGCGCATCCTCATCACCCGGGCGCGCCTCGCGGATCACGGCATCTGTCATCGAAGCGCTCCCCCCTTTGGCGGGCGAACTTTAGCGGGCGAAGAAGTGGCGGTAGTACTCGTACTGCCAGCCGAGGATCGCGATCAGCACGATCGGACCACCGAGGAACGCGAGCCAGATGCCGACGGCGAACCCGAGGAACATGAAGGCAAGGCCGAGCGCGAGCACCATCGGCCACCAGCTCCACGGACTGAAGTGTCCGACCTCCGGGTCGCCGTCGTCGATCCCGGCCGTGTACGAGTCCTCGGGCAGTTCGCCACCCTGGGCACGTCTCGTGATCGTGAGATAGAACGCGATGAACACCGACAGGACGGTGCCGAGCCCGATCCCGACCGTGCCGACCCACTCCACGCCGTTCGCGGTGAGCGGCTCGACCTGGTTGGGGGTGTTGGCGTAGTCGATGAGCGACCACACCGTGTATGTGACCGTCGAAAGCCCGAAGAAGACCGCGAGAATCCAGAACAGGTTGGCATTGACGCGCACGCTACTTCACCTCTCCGTCGACGAGATCGACGACAGGACTATCGGGGGCATCCTTCAACGGTCCGATACCGACCTGCGGACCCGCTTCCGGGTGGTGCAGGTCGAACGCCGGCGACTCGGAACGGATGCGCGGAATCGACACGAAGTTGTGACGAGGAGGCGGGCACGAGGTCGCCCATTCGAGCGATCGGGCGTTGCCCCAGGGGTCGTCGACGGTGACCTTCTCACCGCGGCGTGCGGTGATGAGCACATTGAGGAAGAAGGGCAGCATCGAGATGGCCAGAATCATCGCGCCGAACGTCGAGACCTGGTTCATCCAGGTCAGGCCGTCTTCCTCGAGGTAGCTCCAGTAGCGCCGGGCGCCACCCATGACGCCGATCCAGTGCTGGATGAGGAATGTGGTGTGGAAACCGATGAACAGCAACCAGAAGTGCCACTTGCCCAGAGTCTCGTTCAACATCTTGCCTGTCCACTTCGGCCACCAGAAGTAGAAGCCCGAGAACATCGCGAACACGACGGTGCCGAACACGACGTAGTGGAAGTGCGCGACGACGAAGTAGGTGTCGGACACGTGGAAGTCCAGCGGCGGGCTTGCCAGGATGACACCCGTCAGGCCACCGAAGGTGAAGGTGATGAGGAAGCCGATCGCCCAGAGCATCGGCGTCTCGAAGGTCACCGAGCCGCGCCACATCGTGCCGATCCAGTTGAAGATCTTCACGCCCGTGGGCACGGCGATGAGCATCGTCAGCAGTGCGAAGAACGGCAATAGTACCGACCCGGTGACGTACATGTGGTGGGCCCACACCGTGATCGAGAGGGCGCCGATCGCGATCGTCGCGTAGATGAGGGTCTTGTAACCGAAGATCGGCTTGCGGCTGAAGACCGGCAACACCTCGGAGATGATGCCGAAGAACGGCAGCGCGATGATGTACACCTCGGGATGCCCGAAGAACCAGAAGAGGTGTTGCCAGAGGATGGCGCCACCGTTCGCGGGGTTGAGCAAGTGCGAGTCGAAAACGCGGTCGGCGCCGAGGGCGAACAGGCCAACGGCCAGCACCGGGAAGGCGAGCAGCACGAGGATCGACGTCACGAGGATGTTCCAGCTGAAGATCGGCATGCGGAACATCGTCATGCCAGGTGCGCGCATCGTGATGATCGTGGTGATGAAGTTCACCGCGCCGAGGATCGTCCCGAACCCGGCCGCCGCCAGACCGAAGACCCAGAGGTTGCCGCCCAGCCCGGGCGTGAATGTCGTGTTCGACAGTGGCGCGTAAGCGAACCAGCCGAACGACGCCGCTCCCTGTGGGGTCAGGTAGCCGGCGACCGCGATGATTCCGCCAAAGAGAAAGAGCCAATAGGCCAGGGCGTTGAGGCGCGGGAAGGCGACATCCGGAGCCCCGATCTGCAGCGGCATGGCGACGTTCGCGAAGCCCGCGAACAGCGGTGTCGCGAACAGCAGCAGCATGATCGTGCCGTGCATCGTGAAGAGCTGGTTGTACTGCTCGCCCGTGCCGACGATCTTGAGGCCCGGCTCGAAGAGCTGGGCGC
>CAZCEE010000070.1:0-9101 GCA_964497165.1 uncultured Schumannella sp.
GGCACTCCCCCGCGACCGCTCACGCTGCGCGAGTAGGCGACACTCGTCAGCGCGATCACGAGTGCACCGCGCTCACGAGCAGCGATTGCGAGCTCCACTGGCACCGGGTTGCGCCCCGAAACCGAGACGACGAGTACGACGTCTCCGGAACCCACCGGATGCGGCTCAAGGTAGCCCGCGCCCAGACCCGTCGTCTGTTCGGTACGCGTCGTGTCCTGCACGGGCTTGGTGTCGAGCATGAGTTCGCGCGGCAGGATGGGCTGCACCGCTGCGAGGCCACCGGCCCGGTAGAACAGGTCTTGCACCATGAGGCCGGCGTGGCTGGCGCCGAACGCATAGAGCACTCCCCCGGTGGCGACCGAGGCGGTGATCGCACCGGCGGCCGCGTCGACCGCGGCCAGCGCATCCGGCGTTCGAACGTGCTGCAGTCCCTCGTCGATCCGCTCGAGGTATCGAAGGTAGCCCGCGCTCATCGGCCCGACTCGCGGTACCGCGCACGGGCCTCCGCGTAGGCGGCGGCACCATCCGGCAGGTTGTAGCTGGTGTACACCGTCGGCACCACGCCATCGGCGATCGACAGTTCGACCGCGCGGGCAGTCGCGGCCCACAGCAGGGAGACGCCTGACAGCCCCGACCACGGCGCGACCGCGACGTCGAGCCCGTCAACCGGCAGCGCTGCGTCGCCGTACGGCACCTGGTTGTCGAGCACGATGTCCGCGACGTCGCACAGGCGAGAACCGGACGGATGCGAGCTCGCCAGCCGCTCCGAGAATTCCACGCCGGTAACCGCCACGACCGTGACTCCCGCCTCGCGCGCCTGCGCAGCGAGTTCGACCACAAACGCGTTGGTGCCCGAGACCGAGCTCACGACGAGCACATCGCCGCCCCGGATGGTGCCCTGGCCGCGAATCCATCCGACCAGATCGCGAGTCGATGCCTGCGCCTGTTCTGCCGTCGGCTTCCGCTGGGACGCGATCCACTCGTTGCCCCGGTCGATGTCTGCCGCGACGGTGAGCAGCGAGAACGCCGCCAGACCGCCGGTGCGGGCGATGAACTCGTGCGCGATCAGGTGGCCGCTGTCGTAGATGTGGATGGGCCGGGCCTCGCGGATTGCACCGGCGAAAACCCGCGCGGTCGCCTCGATCGCGCCGGAATCGTCGAGCGCAAGCCGCGACATCCGCCGCGCGATGTCCTCGAAGTAGCCCTGTACTGCGGTCATGCGTCGCTCCGTTGGATCGCCGCGACGAATCGCTTGGTGATGAACTCGGGCACCGTGATGGCCGAGCCGATGATCACCGCGAACGCCCCGGCGTCGAGGCACGCTCGTACATGCTCGATCGTCCAGATGCGTCCCTCGACGATGAACGGAATCTCCGCAGCACCGAGGGCCTCGACGAGCTCGAATGCCGGGCCGTGACGGTCGAGGGCGGCGGTCTCGACCGTGTATCCGGCGAGCGTCGTGGCGACGACGTCGGCGCCGGCATCGATCGCATACCGCGCATCATCGATGGTCGCGATGTCGGCCATGACGGCGACGCCGCGCTCGTGCACGCCGGCAATCACATCGACGAGTAGTTCGCCGTCCGGCCGCGGCCGCGCTGTGCCGTCGAGCGCGACGACGTCGGCGCCGGCATCGATCACCGCGAGCGCATCCTGCAGCCGCGGTGTGATGCGTACCTCGAAGCCATCGAGGTCGACCTTGTTGATGCCGAAGATCGGCAGATCGCTGACGGCGCGCACCGCCGCGATGTTGTGGGGCCCATCGACACGGAAGCCGCTGGCTCCACCGCGCTCGGCGCTCGCGGCAAGGGCCGCGATGATCCGCGGCTCGTTGAGTGGACTCTCCGGCCCGGCCTGGCACGAGACGATGATCGTCCCCGCCAGAGCAGCAAGCACCCCGTCTGACCACGTGGCGGATGTGTTCATCGTGTGGTGCCTTCCAGATCCTGCAGTGGTGTGTGGGTCTTGCTCCGGATGTCGGGCCAGAGGTCGAGTTCGAGCCGCAGCTCGTCAGGGGCGACAGAAGGGCGGTCAGGCGCGAGGCGGGCGAGGCCCAACAGTGCTGCTCCGATCACCGGCGGCCCCATGGGCGACACGAGAGCGAAGTCCGGCATCTCCCGCCCGATCCGTGCACGGAGGCCTTGCAATACGGGTCCGGACTCGAGCACGCCCCCGGCGCACACGACGATCTGCTCGCTCTCGGCGAGGTACGGCGCGCTGCGGGCGACCGAACTGACGAGCGCCGCGAGGTACTCGGCGGCTTCATCGACGATGGTGGTGGCGACCTGATCGCCCGCTTCGGAGGCCCGGGTCACCACCTGCGCAAGCCTGCCGATCGCCGGCCGGTCGAACCCGCGGCCGGTGAGTTCGTTGTAGACCGAGCGCAGATTCGCCGTGCTGAGCGCGTCGGAGAGCTGCTCGCCGAGAACGGTCGGCGGGCCGATGCCGTCGACCGCGAGTGCAGCGGCCCGGAGTGCCGCGACACCGATCGCGAACCCGCCGCCTTGGTCACCGAGGAGCCAGCCCCAACCTCCGGCGAGCACGTGGCGATCCGCGACGACGCTGCGGGCGAGCGCGACCGAGCCGGTTCCGGCGATCACCGCAATGCCACCGAGGGCGCCGACTCCGCTCGCGAGTGCCGCGAACGCGTCGCTTTCGAGAACGTCGATTCTGTCGATGTCCCCCCGTCGCTCGAGCGCCGCGCGAGCCAGGGCGGCCGAGCCGGTGAGCGACAGGCACGCGACGGCGACCCGCTCCCCCGCCGGGATCGCCGACTCAAGCACCGCACTGAAGGCAGCCTCGAGAGCGGGCTCTGCGTCGTGTTCGGCGTGGTGACGGATCGGTCCGGCGACGCCGACCCCGACGATGTGTCCGGCCTCCGTCATCACGACGGCCGTGGTCGCGGTTTGACCCGCGTCGATCCCCAGTACGAGACGGTTCATCCCTTTACCGCCCCGGCCATGATTCCGCGGATGATGTACTTCTGGAAGAAGACGTAGACGAGCACCATCGGCAAGGTCGTGATGGCGGTGGCCGCCATCATCAGCCCGTACTGGCTGAAGTAGCTGCCTTGGAACGCGAGCAGGCCGACCTGCAACGGCAGCAAGTCCTGGTTACTGAACACGACGGCCGCGAGCACGTACTCATTCCACACCCCGAGCACGGTGAGGATGACGACGGTCGCGATCGCCGGACGCGCCAGGGGGAACGCGATGAGCAGGAACACCTGCATCCGCGACGCGCCGTCGATGAAGGCGGCTTCCTCGAGTTCAATCGGGATCTGCTCGAAGAAGCCGCGCAGGATGAAGAGCGCGACGGGCAGGCTCCCGTTGATCATCGGGAGGATGTATCCGATCGGGGTGTCGAGCAGCCCCAGGTTGGCGAGCACGACGTAGAGCGGGATGAACGCCCCCGGGATCGGGATGAAGAGGAAGACCAGGAAGGCGCCATATGCGATGCGCTTGCCGGGGAACCGGATGCGTGCGAAGGCGTAGGCGGCCAACGATGCGATGACCACAACGCCGACGACAACCGACACCGTGTACAGCAGGCTGTTGGCGAAGTACTGCCCGAACGACGACTGGTCCCAGGCCTGCGCGTAGTTGCCCCACTGCGGGTCCTCGGGGATGAGGTGGATGTCGCCGTAGATTTCCGAGTTGCTCTGGAGGGAAGCGCCGAGCATCCAGATCAAGGGGGCCGCCGAGGCGAGCGCCCACACGATGAGGGCGAGGTGCAACACGGGCCGGCCGGGCGTCATCGGCCGCCGGCGGCGCGTCGCGGTGGAGGCGCTCATGCGAGGGCATTCCCGTTGCGGCGCGAGAGCATCAGCGCGACCATCGAGACCCCGAACAGCATGATGCCGAAGACGATCGACAGCGCCGAGGCGTAGCCGAAGTCGGGGTCGGCGCCGAACGCTTCGCGGAAGATGTGCAGGATCGGCACCGTCGTCGCGTACCCCGGCCCGCCCCTCGTCATCGCGATGACGAGGTTGAAGGTCTGCATCGCTCCGAGAAAGGTCAGGACGGTCACGATCGCGGCCACCGGTTTCAGCAGCGGCAGCGTGATCGACCGGAAGATCCGCATCGGGCCGGCACCGTCGACTCGCGCGGCCTCGTAGATCTCGTCAGGAATCGACTGCAGGCCGGCCAGGTAGAGCAGGAACGGATAGCCGACGCCCTGCCAGATCGAGACCACCGCGACCGCTCCGAGGGCCGTTGCCGGATCGCCGAGCCAGGGGCGGGCGAGCTCCCCGAGTCCGATCGACTCGAGGGTCGCGTTGATGACTCCGTTGTTCGGTTCGTACAGCCACTTCCAGATCACCGCGACGACGATGCCGGAGAGGATCGGAGGCAGGTAGAAGATCGTGCGATAGATGCCGCGGCCGGCGATCTTGCGATCCACGGCGACCGCGAGCGCGAGCCCGAGGCCCTGCATGACGACGATCGCCGCGAGCGCGAGGATGAGCCCGTTGACGATGGACGACCACCAGACGCCGTCGCTGAACACCGCGGCGTAGTTGGCAAAGCCCACCTGATCGAAGTCGGCAGAGAGCCCGTTCCAGTCGGTGAACGAGAGCTCGATGGTGCGGGCGAAAGGGTAGACGCTGAACACGAGGAAGAGCACGGCCATCGGCAGGATGAAGAGGTACCCGGTGATCGCCTCGCGGCGGGCGCGAGTGCTCCGTCGGGACGGACTTCGGGGTGCGATGGTCATGCGGTGATCCTCCTGGGAGAGGGTGCGCTCGCAGCTTTCGCGCCGCGAGCGCACCCCGTTCGGTTGGCTACTGGGGCTGGTCGGTTTCGAGTGCGGTCTGCATCCGCGCCGCCACCGCCTCGGCCGTATCCGTGCCCGCAATGATGAGTTGCAGCCCGGCGGTCATCGTGGTGACCACGGCCCCCTGCATGCCCGACGTCGCCGGCGGAGTCAGGAACTCGGCACCCTCGGCGAACGCCGCGATGTTGGGGCTGAGTTCGAGCTCGTCGACCACCTGCTGGTTCGCGGGGATGTTGAAGCTGGCCTCCGAGTACGTGCGCTGCTGCTCGGGCTCCGTCATCCAGGTGAGGAAGTCGACGGCCTCCTCGGCCTGCGGGGAGCTCCCGACGACGAAGGCGGTGGAGCCGACGCCACCCGGGATGTACAGCTCCTCGTCGCCGAACGACGGCGGGTAGAACACCCCGTAGTCGGTGAAGTCAGGATTCGTCTGGTTGAAGACGCCGAGCGCCCACGAACCGTCGAAGATCATGCCGACCTGGCCGGAGGTGAAAAGGGATTCGGCGGCGGGCATGTCGTAGCCGACCGCTCCGTCGGCAAAGACGCCTTCTTCGGCGAGCTGAGCGAACAGGTCGAGGAAGCCGACCCACTCTTCGGTGTCGTAACGTCCTTCGCCGGAGTAGGCGGCGTCACGCACGTCCTTCGGGATGACGTTGTCGATGTACATCGCTGCATAGCTGCCGAGCGGCCAGGAACCGAAGCCCGAGACGAACGGCTGGTATCCCGCTTCGCGAAGAGCTTGCGATGCCTCGACGAACTCTTCGAGATCGGTCGGGGTCTCGTCGATCCCGGCCTCCTCGAACGCCGTCTTGTTGTACAGGATCTGCATGTTGGTGGTGTCGAACGGCACCAGGTAGACACCGGGCTCGACATCCCACTGGTTGCCCTCCGCGTAGGAGACGCCGGTGATGGTGGACGGAACGAACCGCTCGAACCATTCCGCTGAACCGTCGACTTCCGAGAGGTTGAGCACCTCCCCGTCGTTGGCGTAGGCCGCGAGGACTTCACCCGCACCGACCCAGCCTGCCGAGATGTCGGGCAGGGTGTCGGACTGCGCCGCAGCCTGGAACTTCTGGCCGAGAGCGTCGCCGGGCACGAGTTCGAGTTCGACGGTGACTCCGGTCTGCTCGTGATACTCGTCGGCGAGTTGCTGCAGTACGTCGGTGCGGTCGGTGAAGTAATGCCAGAACGTGATGGTCTCGCCGCCTTCGGGCGATCCTCCGCCACCGCTGCATGCGGCGAGCGCCAACGTGGCGGTCGCTGCGACGGCGACGGCGCCGCGCCTCGACCACAGGGGCCATGTAGACATGTTTCCTCCTGGTGTAAGTCCTTGGGTGAGCGATCCAGCCTTCGGAAAGGTCTAGACCTTTGGGGATGTTGCGGACTCTATCCCCCGTTTTGTCTGGCTGTCAACTGACTAGACACGCTAAAGTGGTATCGACCACATCAGACAGGGGTGACATGACGACCAGCGAAGAAGCTGCCGAAAGCGGGACCGACCGCGAGTCAGCAAAGCACGAGCAGGTGCGAGCCAGGCTGGTAGAGATGATCGCTTCCCTCTCGCGCGGCGATCGCCTCCCGCCGGAGCGCGAGCTCTCGACGGCATTCGGCGTCAGCAGGATGACCCTGCGCCAGGCCATCTCGAGCCTCGCCGAATCCGGGTATGTGTCGCGCGTTCAAGGCGCGGGTACCTTCGTCGCCGACCCGACCATCTCCAAGAGCACCGAGCTAACCGGCTTCTCGGAAGACATGATCGCCCGCGGTTTCCAGCCGTCGTCGTCGCTCGTACAGATCGAGAGCAGGGCGGCGGGGCCGTCAACGGGACACGACCTCGAATTGAGCCCCGCCGAGCTCGTGTACCGCATCGAGCGCGTACGCATGGCGGACGGGGTCCCGATGTGTCTCGAGACGATCGATCTCCCGGCCCGCATGGTCCCGGACCTGGAGTCGGAACAGCTGGAGGGCTCGCTATACTCCATCCTCGCCACGCGGTACGGCATCCGACTCGCGGAAGCCGACCAGATCATCACCGCGACCGTCGTTGACGACCACCAAGCCCGGTTGCTCCGCGTGCCGGTGCACAGCCCTGCCCTCGTCGTGAAGCGAGTCGGCTACGACCGCAAGCGGGTTCCGATCGAGCGGGCGGTGTCGATCTATCGGGCGGACCGCTACGACATCCGCATGTCGATTCGACGCACGAAGGACTAGACCATTTTCGTCCAACCCATGGTTTGCTGGGCTGCAGCTGAACATCTTGACTTAACGGTCTAGACCACGCTTACAGTCAACCTGACGGCCCACTCCGGGCCGCGGGAAAGAGACAACTCATGAGCACACAACGACGCGTGCCTCGACGGCTGGGCATGATCGCCTCGGCGGTCGTCATCGGTCTGGCCGGCGGAACGCTGCCCGGAGTGGCGGCGCACGCCACCCCGGTGATCCCCGAGGAATGGATCGACGAGCAGGTCGACTTCATCCTCTCCAAGCAGCTGGATGACGGCGCCATCCTCGGCGTGACGCGCAGCGGTTATATCGACATCAACCCGTACTTCAGCAACATCGCCGCGCTCGGTCTGCTCGCGGCAGACACCACCGAGTCGCGTGCCGGGGCGCTGGAGTGGATGGGGTGGTACCTCGACCACCTGAACCCGGCAGCGACGAACGTGCCGGCCAACAGCGTCTTCGACTACCGCTACTACCCGGCGACCGACACCCAGGTGAGCACCGGCGACTTCGACTCCGTGGACAGCTACGCCTCGACGGCGCTCAACGTCGCATGGGCCGCCTACCAAACCGGCGACCCCGCCTTGCAGACGTTCGTGTCGAGCAACATCGTGACCTACGAGGCGATCGCCAACATCCTTCACTTCGGCGGACCCATCGGTGTTCGCATCGAGCCGCCCAACGCCGGAGCGGGGCTCACCATCGCGAAGCCGAGCTACCCGATGCCGTACACGATGGACAACACGGAGGTCTACTCGGGTCTTCGCGACTTCGCCGACCTGCAGACGGCCCTTGGCCGCACGTCGGAGGCCGCGTACTACGGCGCCTGGGCCGGGACCTCGCAGTCTGCCGTGACCGACCTGCTGTGGAACGCGACGAACGACAACTGGGACTGGGCCTATCTGAACCCGAGTAACACCGACGTGTTCTACGCGCAAGGAGCGGCGCAGCTCTGGCCCATCCTCGACGGCGTGGTCGCGCCGACCGACGCCAAGGCGGTCGCCGGCTGGACCCAGTTCCAGGCATCGTGGCCCACCTGGTATGACAACGGCGTGCCGGATGCCTACCCGTGGATCTCGCTCGCCCGAGGCGCACAGCTGATGGGCGAATGGGATGACGCTGCCGCGCACCTGATCGACGCGCACGAGCGCTACGCCCCCGGTGGCTTCACCCTGCCGACCTCGTGCGGCGCCGGTACGTGCGGCATGTGGTACGTCGCGGAAGCGGGCTGGTTCATCCAGGCCGCGCTCGCAGACAGCGGCAACCTGACGAGCGCCAAGCCCGCCGTCACGGTCGCCCCGCAGGCGCTTGCGGCTACCGCTGCGGTTGCTGAGCGGCTGCTGACCAAGCCCGCCGCCTGGCGAGCAGCACCGCTCCGCTTCGTCTGACGGAAGTCTCGCGGGTCCCTCCACACGGCGGGACCCGCGAGATCGTCTGGTTCGCGCCAGAACGCACGGGTGAGAGAATTGTCCGTGCCCTCCGACGACCCGCTCTCCCCGAGCGGCCTCGATCCCGCCGAGCTGGAGACGACGCTTCGGGTACTCGCAAGCCTCGCGAAGGTCGATCGTGAGCATCCCGACTTCGTCGCCGTCCGGCGTGCGACGGCCGCGATGTTCAAAGACGTGAAGAGGGAGCGTCGCCTCGAGCTTCGCGCACAGGTTCAAGAGAGCGACCGAGCCGTCGTGGCCGCGACCGCCACCGGCGCGCCGGATCGCATCGACGACGAGACCCGCGGCGTTCCAATCTCCGGAGGGTCGACCAGCGCGATCGCCGGCGTGTTCATCAAGCCGCGCCCCTGCTACATCTGCAAGCAGGACTACACGATCGTTGACGCGTTCTACCACCAGCTCTGTCCGACCTGCGCGGCGATGAGCCACGCCAAACGCGACGCCCGCACCGACCTCACCGGGAAGCGGGCGCTGCTCACCGGCGGCCGCGCGAAGATCGGCATGTACATCGCGCTGCGGCTGCTGCGTGACGGCGCGCACACCACGATCACCACGCGATTCCCTCGCGACGCGGTGCGCCGCTTCACCAGCCTCCCCGACTCCCCCGCCTGGATCGACCGGCTCCGCGTCGTCGGCATCGATCTGCGCGATCCCGCCCAG
>CAZCEE010000071.1:0-9011 GCA_964497165.1 uncultured Schumannella sp.
GCGCGCGCGGCGACTTCGGGCACGACGCCGCCGTAGCGCGCGTGCTCGTCCATGCTCGACGCGATGACATTCGCGAGTAGCTCGGTGCCCCGCACGATTCCGACGCCGGTCTCGTCGCACGACGTCTCGATTCCGAGCACCAGCGGGGCGGCGTTGGCGGTCATGCGAGCGTCGCCTGGGGCTCGGGCACCGCAAGTCGCATGATGACCGCGTCGACGCCGTCGGGTTGGTAGTAGTTCGGCCGCACGGCGATCTCGGCGAACCCGAGCGAGAGGTAGAGGGCCTGCGCTCCGGGATTGTCGGCGCGCACCTCGAGGAACACCTCGGTCGCCCCGCGCCGCCGCGCCTCGTTGAGCAGGGCGAGCATGAGCGTGCGACCGAGACCGCGGCGGCGGGCACGTTCGACGACGGCGATCGTCTGGATGTCGGCCTGCCCGCTCCCCTCGGGGGCGAGCAGCCCGGCGTACCCGTCGATGCCCGCATCCTCTGCCTGCGCGACGAGGTAGTAGCCGTGGGGACCCTGCAGTTCGGCCGCCATCGTCGCGGGCGACCAGGCGTCGGTCTCGAACATCGCCGTCTCGATCGCCATGATCGCCTCGAGGTCGGCGGCGTTCGCGCGCCGCAGCGTCCAGTTCATCGCGGAACCCCCGGCATCGTGACATCCGGCGCGCGCAGGTAGAGCGGCTCGGCGGGCCCGAGGGGGCGACCGGTGGCGAGCAGAAGCTCGGCGACGAGACCGAGGGATGCCGCACTCACCGTCGGCGGGTCGAGCACCGGCACGCCGGGGTGGCGGCTCGCGATGACGTCGAAGCCGTCGCGGACGCAGAGCTCCGGGCCTTCGAGACGGATCACCCCCGGGTCGTAGAGCGACCACGCGACTTCGCGGCGACGCGCGTCGGTGACGACGAGCACCCGCTCATCGCACCCGTAGGCGATCGCGTCGTGCGACACGACAGGATGCACGGGAACCCCGACCCCGAAGGCGAAGGCGCGCGCGGCCGCGATCCCGACCCGCAGCCCGGTGAACGGCCCGGGGCCCATCCCCGCCACGACTCCCGCGACTTGCCGCGGCTCGATCCCGGCATCGGCGAGTGCGACGCGCAGCAGCGTACCGATCGCCTCGGCGTGCCGGCGGGTTCCGGGCTCGTCGGCTTCGGCGAGCACCCGCCCGTCATCGACGACGGCGACGCTCGTTCCCGCCGAGGTGTCGATCGCGAGCAGCACCGTATGAGCCTAAGCCGCCGAGGGGTCGCTGTTCGGTGCCTCCAGCGACGCATAGGCCCGAACCGCGACCCCTCGAAGGTCAGTCGCCGAGGATCGCGTCCAAGTCGGCCCAGCGCGGGCCGTTGCCGGTGATCGTGACGTCGCGGCTGTCGTCGGCTGAATCCCGGGCGATGGCGACGTCGACCCACGACTCGGCGACGCCGTCGAGCTTCCCGGCGCCCCACTCGACGACGACGATCGCCCCGTCGTAGTCGAGGTCGAGGTCGTCGAGTTCCCGAGCAGTTGCGAGGCGGTAGGCGTCGACGTGCACGAGCGGCACCCCGGATGCGGTCGGATGCTCGCGCGCGAGCACGAAGGTGGGGCTCGTGACCGCGCCGCGAGCCCCCAGGGCCGCGCCCAGGCCGCGTGTGAGGGTGGTCTTGCCCGCGCCGAGCGGGCCGTCGAGCACCACGAGGTCTCCCACCGCGAGGAGTGCGGCGAGTCGAGCCCCGAGCGCCTCCATCGCGTCGGCGTCGGGGATGCTGAGCCGCGTGGTCATCCTGACGCGGCGCCGTCGACGAACACTCGCGGCACCCGGGAACCGACCCGGGTGACGATCTCGTAGCCGATCGTGCCGGACGCGCGCGCCCAGTCGCTCGCGTTCGGTGCGCCGGTGGCCGGGTCGCCCCACAGCACCACACGGTCGCCGACCTCGACCGGGTCGTCACCGACGTCGACGAGAAACTGGTCCATCGCGATGCGGCCGACCTGGGGGTAGATCGTGCCGTTGATCGCCACCGTTGCCGAGCCCGAGGCGGCGCGAGGCACCCCGTCGGCGTAGCCGAGCGGAACGAGGGCGAGGGTGGTCTCCCGGGCCGTGCGGTCGATGAAGCCGTACGACATCCCCGTGTCGGCGGGCACGCGACGCACGGCCGCCACCGTTCCGGCGAGTTCCATCACCGGCGTGAGGCCGAGCGCCGCAGGGTCGACGCCGTCGCCGTACTCGACCCCGTACAGCCCGATGCCGAGGCGCACGAGGTCGAGCCGCGCGTCGGGGCGGGTGATGGCCGCCTGGGTCGAGGCGACGTGGTGCAGTTCGGGGTCGAGCCCTGCGTCGTGCGCGGCGTCGACGAGTTCGGCGAAAAGGCCGAGTTGCCGGTCGTCGTCGTCGGGCGAGGTGTTCGACAGGTGGGAGAAGATCCCGCGCACGCGCAGCCGGCCGCCGCGCTCGTGGTCGGCCGCTCGCGCGAACGCGGCGAAGGCATCCGTCGGGGCGAAGCCGTTGCGGCTCAGTCCGGTGTCGACCTTGAGCTGGACGGTGGCGCCCGCCGCGGCGGCTCGCTCGAGCTGGTCGATCGTGCTCACCCCGAGGTCGATGTCGTGTTCCACCGCGGTGGTCGCGTCGAGGTCGGGGCCGTGCAGCCAGGCCAGTACGGGGGTGCTGATCCCGGCAGCACGCAGTTCGAGGGCTTCGGCGAGGTCGGTGACCCCGAGCCAGTCGACGCCTTCTTCGGCGAGCGCGCGAGCGACCCCGACGGCGCCGTGCCCGTACGCCTGCGCCTTGACGACGCCCATCACTTTCGCGGGGGCGACGGTCGCGCGCAGCGACCGGAGGTTGGCGCGCAGCGCTCCGAGGTCGATGCGTGCTTCGCGCAACATCAGTTGATCTCCGTGATGACCTGCGCGATCGCGACACCCGCGTCGTGGGACATCGAGAGGTGGATGTCGGTGATCCCGCGCCGCGCGGCGATGGCGGCGACCGCACCGGAAAGCCGCATCGACGGGTTGCCCTCGGCATCCGTTACGACCTCCATGTCGTGCCAGGTGACACCGGTGGCGTCGCCGAGGGCTTTCATGAGCGCTTCCTTCGCGGCGAACCGCCCCGCGAGCGACCGGAGCGGCAGGTCGCGTTCGCTCACGGCGAACAGCCGTTCGCGCAGACGCGGGGTGCGTCCCACCGCCCGCTCGAAGCGCGCGAGGTCGACGATGTCGATTCCGATCCCCGCGATGGCCATTGTGGGGTTACTCGACCGTGACGGACTTGGCGAGGTTACGCGGCTGATCGACGTCGAGGCCCTTCGCCGTCGCCAACTCCATCGCGAACACGTGGAGCGGCACGACGGCGAGCAGCGGCTCGAAGAACGGTCCGGCAAGAGGGATGCGGATGACCTCGTCGGCGAACGGCAGCACCTCGACGTCGCCGATCTCGGCGACCGCGATCACCCGGGCTCCGCGCGCGCGGATCTCCTGGATGTTCGAGATGACCTTCGAGTGCAGCGAGTTCGGGTCGCGCGGCGAGGGCACGACGACGATCACCAGCTGCCCGGGCTCGATGAGCGCGATCGGCCCGTGCTTGAGCTCTCCGGCCGCGAAGCCTTCCGCGTGGATGTACGCGAGCTCCTTGAGCTTCAGCGCCCCCTCGAGGGCGATCGGGTAGCCGGCATGGCGGCCGAGGAAGAGCACCGACTGCACGTCGCCCATCCACAGAGCGAACTCCGCGATGCGCTCCCCCGACGACTCGACGACCTGATCGAGCTTGGCCGGGAGGTTCTGTAGTTCGTCGGTGAGAGCCGAAACGGCGGGGGCGTCCAGGGTGCCGCGGATCGTGGCGAGATGGAGTCCGAACAAGTACAGCGCCGTAATCTGCGCGACGAACGCCTTCGTTGAGGCGACCGCGACCTCGGGGCCGGCGTGCGTGTAGAGCACGGCATCCGACTCGCGAGGGATCGTCGCGCCCTGGGTGTTGCAGATCGAGAGCGTGCGTGCTCCGTGCTTCTTGGCGTACTGCACCGCCAACAGGGTGTCCATCGTCTCGCCGGACTGACTCACCGAGATGACCAGGGTGCGCTCGCCGATCACCGGGTCACGGTAGCGGAACTCGTGAGAGAGTTCGACGTCGACCGGGATGCGCGCCCACGCCTCGATCGCATACTTGCCGACGAGGCTCGCGTAGGCTGCCGTGCCGCAGGCGAGCACGACGATGCGATCGATGTCGGTCAACAGGTCGCCGAAGGTCTCCAGCTCGGGCAAGTGCACGGCGCCGTCGACGACGCGACCGATGAGCGTCTTCGCGACCGCTTCGGGCTCCTCGCTGATCTCCTTCTTCATGAAGGTGGGCCAGCCGCCCTTCTCGGCGGCGGACGCGTCCCAGGCGATCTCGAACTCCCGCGTCACGACCGGGTTGCCCGCGAAGTCGGTGACCTCAACGGAGTCGGGGCGAATGGTGACGATCTGGTCCTGCCCGATCTCCATCGCGCGGCGGGTGTAGTCAACGAATGCCGCGACATCGGAACCGAGGAAGTTCTCTCCCTCACCGAGTCCGATGACGAGCGGCGAGTTGCGGCGAGCCCCGACGACGACGCCGGGCTGATCCTGGTGGACGACGAGCAGGGTGAACGCGCCCTCAAGTCGGGCGACGGCTTGACGCAGCGCGACCGTGAGGTCACCGGTCTCGCGGTAGAGGCCGCCGACGAGCAGCGCCGCGACCTCGGTATCGGTCTCGCTCGTGAACTCAGCCCCGGCATCCGTCAGTTCGCGCTTGAGCTCGGCGAAGTTCTCGATGATGCCGTTGTGGATGAGGGCGAGCTTGCCGTCGTCGCCCAGATGCGGGTGCGCGTTGCCGTCGGTCGGGCCACCGTGCGTGGCCCAGCGCGTGTGGCCGATGCCGGTGTGGCCGTCGGCGATCGGCGTTACCACGAGCTCCTCGGAGAGCATCCCGAGCTTGCCCGCCTTCTTGCGGGTGCCGAGGTGGCCGGCGTCATCGAGCACCGCGACGCCTGCGGAGTCGTAACCCCGATATTCGAGCCGCTTGAGGCCGCCCATGAGCACCTTGAGGGTGCTGCCCGGGCCGACGTATCCGACGATGCCACACATGAGACCCGATTCTATGTTTTCCTGGGTCAGATGTCTGACCCCGGCGCCGCGCACAGCGGGTCCACACCCTTCCTCGAGATCGATCGGGCGGAGTGGGCCGCGCTTGCCCCGTCGACCCCGCTGCCACTCGGGGCTGGTGAGGTCGAACGGCTGCGCGGCCTCGGCGACAGCCTCGACCTCGCGGAGGTGGCGGAGGTCTACGTGCCCCTCAGCCGTCTGCTGAACCTCTACGTCGCCGGCGCGCTCTCCACCGGTTCGGCGGTGCACGAGTTCCTCGGGCAGCCGGTGCGGCCGACGCCGTTCGTGATCGGAGTCGCCGGCTCCGTCGCGGTCGGCAAGTCGACGATCGCGCGTCTGCTGCGCGAGCTGCTCTCCCGCTGGCCCGACACCCCGAGCGTCGAGCTGGTGACAACCGACGGCTTCTTGCTGCCGAACGCCGAACTCGAGCGCCGCGGGCTGATGGAACGCAAAGGTTTCCCCGAGAGCTACGACCGCCGGGCCCTCCTGCGGTTCGTGTCGGCGGTGAAGAGCGGCGTCGCCGAAGTTCGCGCGCCCGTCTACTCGCACCTCGTCTACGACGTTGTGCCCGACGAACACGTCGTCGTGCGGCGGCCCGACGTGCTCATCGTCGAAGGGCTCAACGTGCTGCAGCCGCCAACGTCGGGCCGACTCGCGGTGAGCGACCTGTTCGACTTCACGATCTACGTCGACGCCCGCACCGCCGATATCGAGAGGTGGTACGTCGAGCGGTTCCTGCGTCTCCAGCGCGGAGCGTTCTCCGACCCCTCGTCGTACTTCCACCGCTTCGCCGCGCTCAGCGAAGACGAAGCGGTCGCGCGAGCCCGCGGGATCTGGAACGAGATCAACGGCCCCAACCTGGCCCAAAACATCCTGCCCACCCGCGCGCGCGCGTCGCTCGTGTTGCGCAAGGGGCCGGATCACACCGTGTCGACGGTGCTCCTGCGGAAGGTCTAAACGGCCTCGAGCACGAAGACCGGGATCTGCCGGTCGGTCCTCTTCTGGTAGTTCGCGTACGGCGGGTAGGCAGCCACGGATCGCTCCCACCAGATCGCCTTCTCGTCGTCGTACACCTCGCGGGCGCGGTAGTCGCGTCTCTGGGCACCATCCTGAAGTTCGACGAGCGGGTTCGCCACCAGATTGAAATACCACTGCGGATGCTGCGGCGCTCCGCCGCGGGACGCGACGACCGCGTAGACCCCGGCGTGCTCGACCCGCATCAGCGCCGTCTTGCGCAGCTTTCCGCTCTTCGCGCCGACGGTCGTCAGCACGATGATCGGAAGCCCGGTGTCGCGGAGCGTGTCGGCCTCGGTGCCGCCCGATTCCTCGTAGCGCTCCGCCTGTGTGCGAGCCCAGTCGCTCGTGCTCGGCGCGTACTCGCCCTCTAGCGGCATCCTCAGTCCAATCCGGTTCCGTCCCTGCCGATCAAGTCTCCCCGAATCGTGTAGGTGTAGCTGGCTGAGTAGTAGTCGTTGTTCAGATGGACGTTGATCTCGGAACACCCGACGCGCCGAGGCGCACCGACGGGTAGAACGCCGTGAAGTCCGTCCAGCCCGTGTCGGCTTTCGCCTGCGCAACGAGGTCACCGATGATCGAGAAGTCGATCCCCGACGCATCGAACAGGCCGACGACGGCACCGCTGTACGGGCCCTCCCGCCCGGCGCGCCCGTACCGCCACTCATACTGGTCGGTCGTCGTCGCGCCGACCGACGTCGGTGCCTCGACGAGCACATAGCTGTCGTAGAAGTTGACCGCGACGAAGTCGTAGGAGCCGATGACCGCCGCGAGGTCGTCGATGGCCTCCTGCTGGTGCAAACCGCTGCGCATGTCGTTGCCGTCCCAGCGGCCCTGCGCGAGGTTCGTCACGGTCCAACCGATCGCGCGGTATGCGGGGATCAGGGCGAGCGCGACGCCACCGAGCACGATGATGATGGTCACTGCCCGGCTCCACCACCTCAGGGCTTCGCGAGGCCGCGGCTCGGGCATCTTCGTGAGCACCGCCGGGTCGAGGGGCTCGCCGTTGAGGGTACCGCCGGTGACCGGCACCGCCGTCGACTCGGGGTTGAGCACCGCCTCGGTCGCGACCGCCTGCTGACGCGTGGAGCCGATGATCCCTGGACTCCGCCCCGGTGCGGTGAGCACCGCGCGCCTCCTCTGCCGACTGCCGAGGAACCCGGCGACCGTCAACAGCACGGGCAGGCCGATCGCCCAGGCGATCGTGTAGATCCAGTCACCGGTGATGAGCGCCCCGAGGACGCTGCCGACCACCGCGCCGGCAGCCAGCAGAAGAACGATTCGCACGATCATGCCGCCGGTGCTCACGGCGCCGTCACCGCCCGGGCCCGCCGGGCGTCGTGGGCGTAGGCGCCCGAGACGAGCGCGAAGAGACCGAGCCTGAGCCGCATGGCGGCGAGTCTATTGACCGCGGAAGCTAGAGCGCGAGTCGGTTGCGAACGACCCCGGCGAGCTCCGCAGCGAGCGACTCCGCCGCGGCGACATCCGCAGCCTCGACCATGACCCGAACGAGCGGTTCGGTGCCCGACGGGCGCAACAGCACCCGCCCGGTGTCGCCGAGGCGCTCCTCGATGCCGTGGACGGCATCCGCTACGTCGGTGTCGGAGTCGAGCCGGGCGAGGTCGACGTCACGGACGTTCACGAGAACCTGCGGGTACACGGTCATCGCGGTGGCCAGGTCGGCGAGCGTGCGTCCGGTACGAACAACCTCGGCTGCCAACTGCAGGCCGGTGAGCAAGCCGTCGCCCGTCGTCGAGTAGCGGCGGAAGACGATGTGGCCGGACTGCTCTCCGCCGAGCGCGAGGCTGTGCTCGGCGAGCGCCTCCAACACGTAGCGATCCCCGACGGCGGTCTCGAGCAGCCGGATGCCGTGCTCCGCCATCGCCAGGCGCAGACCGAGGTTGCTCATCACGGTGGCGACCAGCGTGTCGTCGGTCAGCATCCCGCGGTCGCGCATCGAGATCGCCAGGATCGCCATGATGCGGTCGCCGTCGATGACCGCGCCGGTGTGGTCGATCGCGAGGCAACGGTCGGCGTCGCCGTCGTGCGCGATCCCGAGATCCGCGCCGAGCTCGAGCACCTTCGCGCGCAGCGGCTCGAGGTGGGTCGACCCGACGCCGTCGTTGATGTTGAGCCCGTCGGGGTCGTTCCCGATCACGGTCACGGTGGCGCCTGCGTCGGTGAAGAGTCGCGGCGAGATGCCCGCCGCCGCCCCGTTCGCGCAGTCGATGACGACATGCAACCCGTCGAGCCGCAGGCCCTCGAGCGTGCCGAGCAGGTGGAGCAGGTAACGATCCTCGGCATCCGCGAACCGACGGATGCGGCCGACCTCTGCGCCCGTCGGCAGCAGTTCGGGACTCGCCAACGAGGCCTCGATGCGATCTTCGACCTCGTCGGGCAGTTTCGTGCCGCCGTAGGCGAAGAACTTGATGCCGTTGTCGGGCGCCGGGTTGTGCGACGCCGACACGACGACGCCGAAATCGGCCTGGATGTCGTGCACCAGGAACGCCACAGCAGGGGTCGGGATGACGCCGGCGTCGAGCACGTCGATGCCGGAACTCGCGAGGCCCGCCGCAACCGCCGACGAAATGAACTCGCCCGAGATGCGGGGATCGCGCGCGAGCACCGCCCGCGGGCGACGACCTTCAGCCCGCCGACGCTCGGCGTGCCGACCCTGCGTCAGAACGGTCGCTGCAGCCTGAGCGAGGCCGAGAGCGAAGTCCCCGGTGATGACGTCACCGTTCGCCAGCCCTCGGACTCCGTCAGTGCCGAAGAGTCGAGCCATGAGCGCGAGCGCCCGAAGACTAGCGCTTCGAGAACTGCGAGGCCTTGCGAGCCTTCTTGAGGCCGGCCTTCTTGCGCTCGATCACGCGCGCATCCCGCGTGAGGAAGCCCGCCTTCTT
>CAZCEE010000072.1:0-8896 GCA_964497165.1 uncultured Schumannella sp.
GAGGACGAGGACGAGGACGACCGCCCCGCACCCCCGGGGACCTGAGATACTCGGGGGCACCTTCAGCGCACGGGAGTCTCGATGATCAGAGAACCGAGAAGCGTCTTCATCGGGCGCCACCGGGAACTCGCGATCCTCCAGGGGCTTCTCGAGGTGGCGCATCTCGTTACGCTCACCGGGGTCGGCGGCGCCGGTAAGACCCGCCTGGCGTTGCGTGCAGCGAATCTCTACGCCGAAACGGCGGGCACCGACGTCTGGTTCGTCTCGCTCGAAAGCGTGCAGGATCCGCAGCGGCTGCCTCGCGCCGTGGTGAGCGCGCTGCGACTCGCCGACCAGTCGGCGCGCGACCCGCTCGACGTCATCGTCGATGCACTGCGCGATCGACCCGCCATCCTCATCATCGACAACTGCGAGCACCTCATCGATGCGGCCGCCTCGTTCATCGACGAACTGTTGCTCGCTCTGCCCGACCTCACAGTGCTCGCCACCAGCAGACGTCCGCTCGAGCTGGACGGGGAGCGGGTGTTCGCAGTGCCTCCGCTGTCGGCGGAGCCCGCAGTGGGAACCGGGTCCGGCGATCTCCCTGATGCGGTGTCTCTTCTCGTCGCCAGGGCCAAGGCTGCAGACGCGACGTTCGAGCTGGGTTCGCAGGATGCGGAGGCGGCTGCCGAGCTGTGCCGCGCACTGGATGGGCTGCCGCTCGCGATCGAGCTCGCCGCGACGCGACTGCGCACGCTGTCGATCACCGACCTGACCAGCCGGTTGTCGTCGCGATTCACGCTCCTGCGCGGTGGATCCCGCAATGCGGTGAGCCGTCAGCGCACGCTGCGCGCCGTGGTCGACTGGAGTTACGAGCTGTGCACCCCAGAACAACGCGAGCTGTGGTGTGCACTGTCGGTGTTCGCGGGACCATTCGATCTCGCCGCCGCGTCGGCCGTCGCGGAACAGGGTGACGTGCTCGACGCGCTCGACGAGCTGGTCGCCCAATCGGTCGTGGAAGCGGATCCGGAAACGGGTCGATTCCGAATGTTGGAGACGATCCGCCGCTACGGGCGCGACCGAGCTGAGGAGGATGGGCGGTGGCCCCGGCTGACCCGGCGCCACCTCGACCACTACGCGGCGGTGGCCGCCGAATCGTGCACCAACTGGTACGGCCCGGGGCAGGCCGAGACGATTGCGCGTCTCCGGGCCGACCGAGCCGAACTGCACGCGGCCCTGACCACAGCATCGGCTGTCGACACCGATGTGGCGCTCGACCTGTTCTCCAACCTGCGGTATCACTGGGCGGTCGGCGGGTTCATTCCGGAGGGGCGCGGCTGGGCCGCCAGACTGCTCGCACTTCCGAGCCCCTCACCGGTGTACCGAGTGCCGGCACTCGTCAACGCGGCATGGCTCGCTCTGCTCCAAGGCGACCTCCCGGAGGCGAGTCGACGGCTCGATGAGGCCGAAGAACAAGCCACGGGGAGCTCGCTCACCCCGGAGCGACTCGCGGCAACCCGCGTGGAGCTGCATCGGTGGCGGGGCACTCTTGCGAATTTTTCGGGTCAACCAGCCGACGCCGTGCGAGAGTTCGAGGGCTCGATCCGGGTGGCAGAAGAGTACGGACATCCGGAGGAAGCCCTCCTGGCACAGTTCCAGCTGACGGTGGCGTTGAGCCACCTTCGGCAGCCGGGCGCGGGCCGATTCGCGTCGGAGGCGCTCGCCTACACCGAGACGGTCGACGACAACTGGATGCGCGCCCATGCGCAGTGGGCGCTTGCCCTTGCCGCCTTTGTCGAAGGCGATCTCGAGGCCGGAGAGCGTCATGCCCGGCAAGGGTTGGTCGACGAACGCGGCTTCGAAGATCCTGTCGGCGAATGCCTCATGCTCGAGATCGTCAGTTGGGTCGAGGCCGAAGGTGGCACTGCCGAGCGGGCCGCTGTCCTGTTGGGGGCGACCGATGCACGGTGGCGGTCGATCGGGTCGTCGGCCTGGGCGTTCGGGCCCCATCTCGGCGGCCACCACGACCGCTGCGTCGACACCCTTCGGCGGCTGCTCGGCGACAAGGGCTACGAACGATTCTTCGCGCGTGGCGGTCACCTGGGCCCGCTCGAGGCGGTCGCACTCGCACTGGAAGAGAAGACCGCGAGCGCCGGGGGACTCAGCGCGCGGGAGCACGAGGTGGCGATGCGCATCCACCGGGGGATGAGCAACCGCGATATCGCTGAGGAGTTGGTGCTCTCGGTGCGCACGGTCGACACGCACGTGCAGCGCATCCTCGGAAAGCTCGGCTTCGCGTCGCGCGCGCAGATCGCCGTCTGGTACGAAGCGACGCTGTCGACGACGGAGCCGATTACGTAGTTCTACGGATACCGCATCCTGCTGCCGGGTCCCACGCTGAGAGAGCGACACCGACGTCGCCCGAAAGGCACGGTCCTCTGATGACTACTTCTTCGACCCGTCCCCGCATCATCCTCGTCCACGGCGCCTGGGTGGGCCCGTGGGAGTTCGAGCCCATCGTGCAGATTCTGCGCGGAGACGACTGGGATGTCGACGCGATTGATCTCCCCTCGACCGGCAGCACCGAAGGTCTGCTCGCAGATGCCGCCGCGGTCACCGCCGCGATCGAGCGCGCTGACGGACCGGTTGTGCTCGTCGGCCACTCCTACGGTGGCGCCCCGATCACCCAGGCCGGCGACCACCCCTCGGTCGAACGACTCGTCTACGTCGCCGCGTTCGCGCTCGACGCCGGCGAGAGCGCGCTCGCCGCGATGGGTGGCGTGCTGCCCGAAGCCTGGGGTGTCGACGACGGCCAGGTGACGATGGGCCGCACCCGCGACGAGCGGATCGAGATGATCGCCTCCGACATGCCCCCCGGAGTTCCCCGCGAGGTGTCGGAGCAGCTCGCCGACCTGTTCCGCCCGCAGTCGCTGCGGTCGCTCATCGATGAGCTCACCCAGGTCGCCTGGCGCAGCAAGCCGGCGACTTACATCCTCACCGAGAACGACGGCATCGTGCCGCCGCCCTTCCAGGAGTCGCTCGCCGCCCGCAGCGGCGCCGACGTCATCCGCATCGCGCACGGGCACGCCCCGTTCCAGGAGGACCCGGCCGGCTTCGCCGCGCTCCTCGCGCGCGTCGCGACGCCTCAGTCCGTCGCGAACTGATCATCCCCTTCTCTCGACCTACTCAAAGGACGCACTCATGACTCTCACCGAAACCAAGCCGAAGACCGCCCCGACCGCCCCGACCACCCCCGCCTTCCCGCCCGGCCAGCTGTTCATCGGCGGCGCCTGGCGCGAGGCCTCCGACGGAGGTCGGATGGATGTCATCGCCCCGGCGTCCGGCACGAAGCTCACCGATGTCGCCAAGGCGACGACCGCCGACGTGGATGCCGCTGTCGCGGCCGCACGGGCGGCGTTCGACTCCGGCGTCTGGTCGGGGCTGTCCAGCCGGGAGCGTTCGCGCATCCTGCAGCGTGCGTACGTGCTGATGCGGGAACGCACTGAGGAGATCGCCCAGGCGGAGAGCGCCAACGTGGGCAAGCCGATCACCTTCGCGCGCGTCGTCGACGTGAACAACGCCGCCGAACTCTACGAGTACTACGCGAGTCTCGGGCACCACCTCGACGGCTCGGTGCGCGAGACGACCGGCAACACGCACGCCTATGTGAAGACCGAACCGCTGGGGGTCGTCGCGGCGATCACGCCGTTCAACTTCCCGCTCATCCTGTCGAGTAGCAAGATCGCACCGGCGCTGATCGCCGGCAACACGATCGTGCACAAGCCGGCCGGCGACACCCCGCTCAGCGCGCTGCTGATGGCGCAGATCCTGAAGGATGCGGGCGTTCCCGATGGCGTCTTCAACGTCGTCACCGGATCGGGCGCGACGCTCGGCGACCACCTGGTCGGACACCCGGATGTCGACAAGGTGGCGTTCACCGGATCGACCGAGATCGGCGCCCACGCGGCGCAGCTCGCCGGCAAGACCCTCAAGTCGTTCACCGCGGAGCTCGGAGGCAACGCCGCCAACATCCTGTTCGCGGATGCCGACCTGAACGCCGCCATCCACACGGTCATCGGGGCGTTCGTCTTCAACACCGGGCAGTTCTGCATGGCGGGCCCGCGCTTGCTCGTCGAGCGCCCGATCTACGACGTCGTGCTCGGCATCCTGGCGGACGCGCTTCCGCACGTGCCGTTCGGCGACATCACCAATCCCGAGACGGTGATCGGTCCGCTCGCGAGCGCGACCCAGCTTGAGAAGGTTGCTGCGATCGTCGAGCGGGCAAAGGCAGCAGGCGCACGCGTCGTCACCGGCGGCGAGAAGGTCGACCTCAACGGCGGGTTCTACTACCAGCCGACGGTGCTCGCCGACCTGCCTGCCGACGCCGAGGTGGTCGTCGAGGAGACCTTCGGTCCGGTGCTCACGGTGCAGCCGTTCGACACCGAGGAGGAGGCCATCCAGCTCGCCAACTCGACTCGCTACGGGCTCGCGAGCGGCATCCAGTCCGGTGATCTGGCGAAGGCGCACCGGGTCGCAGCCCAGCTCGACGCGGGCATCACCTGGGTCAACGGCTGGGCGCTGCTCGACCCGGCCGTGCCGTTCGGTGGCGTCAAGAACTCCGGGTGGGGACGCGAAGGCGGCCCCGAGGCGATGGCGTCGTATCAGCGTTCGCACTCCATCGTGTTCAACCTCGAACAGGGCGCGGCACAGTGACGCTGGAAGCCACGGTGACCCGAGGTGGCACGGTGACCCGTGGTCGCGCCGCAGTGCTCAACGCCCCCGGAGAACTCGTCGTCAGCGAGGTCGAGTTCTCGGATCCCGGGCCGGGGGAGGTGCTCGTCAAGCTCGTGGCCTCAGGCCTCTGTCACACCGACCTCGGGGTGATCGCCGGCGGCATCCCGTTCCCCTCGCCCGGGATCATCGGACACGAGGGCGCCGGCATCGTCGAGAAGGTCGGCGCGGGCGTCACGGGGGTCGCCGCGGGCGACCAAGTGCTGCTCAGCTTCACGTCGTGCGGCTCGTGCGCGGCGTGCACCTCGGCGCACCCGGCGTACTGCGAGACCTGGCTGCCGCGGAATCTGCTTGGGATGCTGCGCTCCGACGCCTCGGGCGTGGTGACGCGCGACGGGTCGCCGATCGCGAGTCACTTCTTCGGCCAGTCGTCGTTCGCCGAGTACGCGATCGCCGACGAGCGCTCCGTGGTGAAGGTCGACCCCGACGCCGACCTCACCGTGCTCGCGCCGCTCGGCTGCGGAGTGCTCACCGGGTTCGGGTCGATGTGGAACGTGCTCGATCCCGACGCGAACGACATCGTCGCTGTCTACGGGGCGGGGGCGGTCGGCCTTTCCGCTGTCATCGCTGCCGCGATTCGCAAGCCGGCCCAGCTGATCGCCATCGATCTCGTCGATGAGCGCCTCGCGCTCGCGACGGAGCTCGGGGCGACGGCGACGATCAACGGGAAGACCGAGAACGTCGCCGAGCGGCTCGCCGAGCTCACCGGTGGACGTGGCGTGGCGCTGAGCTTCGACACCACAGGCAACCCCGGTGTCGCGCGTCAGGCGCTCGATGCGGCCTCCGTTCGCGGCACGGTGCTGGTCTGCGGGGCACCGCCTCCCGGAACCGAGATCCCCGTCGACATCCAGGGGATTCTGACCGGCAAGGTGCTGCGCGGCGTCACGATGGGCGACACCGATCCGGCGACGCTCATCCCGCAACTGATCGCGCTGCACGCCGACGGCAAACTGCCGCTGGAGAAGCTCGAGAAGCGCTACTCGCTCGACGAGATCGGTCAGGCCGCCGACGACATGCACCACGGTGTCACCGTCAAGCCGGTGATCGTCTTCTGAATCGTCTGGGTGCAGTCCCGCTTAGTCGCTGAGTCGGGACTGCACTTCGGCGATGGCGGCAATGGCCGCATCCGATTCGCCGGAGCTGCGCCACAGTTCGAGGAGTTCCGAGTCGCCGGTGAGCACGCGGTGCACGGCGTAGCGCGCGCGGTCGCGGAGTGCCTGGTCTTCGAGGATCGGGGGAGTGATGGTGGCGAGCAGAGCGGTCGCCTCTTCGGGCAACAGGTCGCCGCGCCCGTCGTAGGCGGCGGCGATGATCGCGGCGGCGGCGATGGCGGTGCTCTCAGCCCAGGATTCCGGTCGGCCGGCGGCGTCGATCATCTGGTCGAGGGCGTCGCGCAGGGCGTCGACCCCGCCTTCCTCGACCTCCCAGAGGAAGTCGATCGTCTCGTCGTTCTCGAATACGCCCGGACCCCAGGTGCCCACTGTTCCTCCGATGTTCGTCGCGTCGAGTCTGCCGCACCCTGGTGACAGGGGAGAGCTTGCTTACGACGTAAGCGTAGGTGGTAAGTTGCAGGAGTGAATCCGCGGCGAAAGGCCCAGCGGGAGGTTCTCTCCCGCGACCGGGTACTGGTCGCTGCCGTCGAACTCGCCGACGAGCACGGTCTCGACGCGGTGAGCATGCGCCGAGTCGGCGAATCGCTCGGGGTGGAGGCGATGTCGCTCTACCGCCACGTGCGCAACAAAGACGACCTCCTCGACGGGATGGTGGATGCCGTCATCGCCCAGTTCCCCGAACGGGACGATGCACTGGACTGGCGGGAGTCGCTGCGCACGCTCGTGCGCGGCTCCCACGGGGTGTTGCTCGCGCATCCGTGGGTGGCTGCCCTCGCGACCAGCCGTCCCGCGGTCGGCCCCGCGCGCCTGAGGTTCGTCGACGCCGTGCTGGGCACCTTGATAGCCGGCGGATGCTCGCCCCAACTCGCCCACGACGCGATGCACGCCGTCGAGGTGCACGTGTTCGCGTTCACCCTGCAGGAGCTGCGTCTGCAGGTCGGCGCGTCCGCGCACGGCTACCCACTGGATGCCGTTCTCGGCGAGGCCGCGCTCTACCCGCACCTCGCGGCAACGCTCGCAACCGCGACCCACGACCACCTCGCCGAGTTCGAGTTCGTGCTCGAACTGCTGATCGTCGGCATCGAACGCGCCATCGCTACTTCAGGAGGCGGCTGAGCACTCGATCGGCGAGTGGCTTGCCGCCGGTCTGGCAGGTCGGGCAGTACTGGAAGGTCGAGTCGGAGTAGATCACCTGCCGGATCGTGTCGCCGCACACCGGGCACGCCTCGCCGTTCCGCGCGTGAACTCGCAGGTTCGACTTCTTCTCGCCCTTGAGTTCGGATGCCGCGAGGCCCTCCGAGCGTGACACCGCATCACGCAGGGTCGACCGAATCGCCTGGTAGAGCGTGTGCACGTCGTCGGGCGGCATGTTGGCGGGCTTGAACGGCGACATCTTCGCGACGTGCAGGATCTCGTCGGAGTAGGCGTTGCCGATCCCGGCGATAAGTCGCTGGTCGCGCAACACGCCTTTGATCTGGGAGCGACCCGCAGCAGCGAGGATGCCGGCGAGCACGTCTTCGGTGAATGCCTCGGCGAGCGGGTCGGGGCCGAGCGTCGCGACACGCTCGACATCTTGGGGGTCGCGCACGACGTGGATCGCGAGGCTCTTCTTCGTGCCTGCTTCGGTGAGATCGAAGCCCGTGCCGTCATCGAGTACGAGGCGCGCCGCCAACGGCCCAGCGCCTCGCCGCACGGTCGCGATGGGCGCCTTCTCGCGCCAGCGCAGCCATCCGGCACGCGCGAGGTGGATGACCAGATGCAGGTCGCCCGCACGCACATCGAGGTACTTGCCGTGCCGCTGCACGCCGGTGATCGTGAGCCCGTCGAGGGCCGAGACGGGCGGGTCGTAGGTCTTGAGCGCGGCGAATGCGACGATGTCGAGTCGCGCGATGGTGCGGCCGGTCAGCCGGGTGCGCAGATCGCTCACCAGGGCGTGCACTTCGGGCAGCTCCGGCATGCAGGAAAGTCTGGCTCAGCTCACCGCGAAGCGCACCGTTCCCGTCGTGATCTCGGCCTCGACGAGTCGCACCCGCACGTGCGCGCCGGGCTCGGGGGAGCCGTCGCACGCGGCCTGGACCGCCGGCTCGGTGAGTTGCACCGTCGCGTCGGTGATCGCGAGCGCGGCGAACACCTCGCCGACGTGGGGCGCCAGCACCGCGGCCTCCACGGTGTCGAGCATGCGGCGGTCGAGACGCCCGGCGGTGTTCGCCGAGCGGCCCATCGCTGCGGGCAGCCCGGGCAGCGCATCACGCACCCACGAGGGGACATCAGTGTCCGCCGACACCGCGACGCACACCTCGAGCCCGAACCGGTCGACGAGCCGCCGCAAGGGAGCCGTGACGTGGGCGTAGGGGGCTCCGATCGCGGCTTGCCCGGTCTCGGTGGGCGATTCACCGTCAAACGGTTGGTACGCCGCGCCGCGGAACAGCGAGGCAGCGGCGTGCCGGATGGCGATCTGCCGTGGGTCGTCGTTCTCGAGCCGCCGCAGGTAGTCGCCATAACGCTCGTCGGCACCCCACGGCGTTCCGAGGGCGATCGTCTGCCGCCGGAACCTCTCGATGGCTTCCGGCTCGGCGGGCGGCATCGTGCGCACGACTCCCACGTCGCCCCGCAGCATCAGGTCCGCTGCCGCGCGGCCGGTAAGCAGCGAGAGCTGAGCGTTCCAGCCCTCGACGGGCAGCGTCTGCCGGAACTCCAGCGTGAAGCCGTCGCCGTCGGGCACGACTTCCTGCGTCGGAACGCCGAGGCTCGCACCGCCGCGAGCGCGCTCGGCCTGTTCGAGCGTAGCGCCGATCTCGGGCAGGAGCCCGAGCATCTCGTCGGCCCGTTCCTCTTCGAGCATCGACTGGACCTCGGCGTACGACAGCTTGGCGCGGCTCGCGACGACCGCTCGCTGCACGTCGACATCGACGGTCGCACCGGCATCGTCGACATCGACGCTCCAGACGACCGCCGGCCGAGGACCGTCGGGGAGCAGCGACGCCGCTGCTTCCGACAATACCGGCGGATAGAGC
>CAZCEE010000073.1:0-8893 GCA_964497165.1 uncultured Schumannella sp.
CGAGCTGCCGTTCGGCGGCACCGAAGCCTCCGACAGTTTCGAGTCGGGCACCCGCGCTGCGGCCTGGGGCGGCACGACGACCGTCGTCGACTTCGCCGTGCAGGTCGCCGGCACCCCGGTGCCCGACGGGCTCGCCGCCTGGCACGAGAAAGCCGCGGGCAACTGCGCGATCGACTACGGCTTCCATCAAATCATCGGCGGCGTCGATGAGGCCTCGCTCGCCTTCATGCCGAAGCTGCTGGATGAAGGCATCTCGAGTTACAAGATGTTCATGGCCTACCCGGGCGTGTTCTACTCCGACGACGCGCAGATCCTGCGGGCGATGCAGAAAGCCGCCGACCTCGGGCTGCTCACGATGATGCACGCCGAGAACGGCCCCGTGATCGACGTGCTCGCCGCCCAGCTCGCGGAGGCTGGCAAGACGACCCCGTACTACCACGGCATTGCGCGTGCCTGGCAGATGGAGGAGGAGGCGACGCACCGCGCCATCATGCTGTCGCACCTCACCAACGCGCCCTTGTACGTGGTGCATGTGAGCGCGAAGCAGGCGGTCGAGCAGCTCGCCTGGGCGCGCGACCGCGGCCAGAACGTCTTCGGTGAGACATGCCCGCAGTACCTCTACCTGTCGCTCGAAGAGCAGCTCGGCGCGACGAGCGAGGAGTGGGGTGACTTCGAGGGCGCCAAGTGGGTGTGTTCGACGCCCTTGCGCTCCCGCGAGGAGGGCCACCAGGACCACATGTGGCAAGCGCTGCGTACCAACGACCTTCAGATGGTGTCGACCGACCACTGCCCGTTCTGCATGAAGGGGCAGAAGGAACTCGGAAAGGGCGACTTCCGCAAGATCCCGAACGGCATCGGCAGCGTCGAGCACCGCATGGACCTCATGTACCAGGGCGTCGTGACGGGTCAGCTCACCGTCGAGCGCTGGGTGGAGCTGACATCCACAACCCCGGCACGCATGTTCGGCATGTACGGCCAGAAGGGCGTCATCGCCCCCGGGGCCGACGGGGATGTCGTCGTCTACGACCCCAAGGGCCACACGAAGATCTCGGCCGAGACCCACCACATGAACATGGACCACTCCGCGTGGGAAGGCTACGAGATCGACGGGCACGTCGACACGGTGCTGAGCCGCGGCAAGGTCATCGTCGACGGCGGGCAATACCTCGGATCGAAGGGCGACGGACGCTTCCTCAAGCGCGGCCTGTCGCAGTACCTCGTATGAACGCCGTCACCATTCCGCCACGGCTGGAGCCGTGGGCTCGCGGCGGGAGTTGTTTCTCCCGCCCCCACCCGACGGCTCCAGCCGCGGCAGAAGAGAACGGGACGGGCTACTGATGGATTTCGGGGCAGTTCTTCAGACCAACCCGCCGGCGAGCCGCACAGTGCACCTCGCCAAGCTCGCCGAGCAGTACGGGTTCAGCCACGTGTGGACGTTCGACTCGCACCTGCTCTGGCAGGAGCCGTACGTCATCTACAGCCAGATCCTCGCCGAGACCCGGCGCGTGAAGGTCGGCCCGTTCGTCACCAACCCGGCGACCCGCGACTGGACCGTCACGGCATCCGTCTTCGCCACCCTCAACGAGATGTACGGCAACCGCACGGTCGTCGGCATCGGCCGCGGCGACTCGGCGGTACGTGTCACAAATGGCAAACCGACGACCCTGAAAGAGCTGCGTGAGGCGATCCATGTGATCCGCGAGCTCGGTAACTCGCGCAGCGTCGAGTACAACGGTGCCGAACTGCGGTTCCCCTGGTCGGTCGGCAGCGAACTCGAGGTCTGGGTCGCCGCCTACGGCCCGCTCGCGCTCAAGCTGACGGGTGAGGTCGGCGACGGCTTCATCCTGCAGCTCGCCGACGTCGACATCGCGAAGTGGATGATCGCGACGGTGCGCGATGCCGCCGAGAAGGTCGGGCGTGACCCCGACGCGATCACCTTCTGTGTCGCCGCGCCGTTCTACATCACCGATGGGACGGATGCCGGCCTCGCCCACGCGCGCGAGCAGTCGCGCTGGTTCGGCGGCATGGTCGGCAACCACGTCGCCGACATCGTCGCCAAGTACGGCGACAGCGGAGCCGTGCCCCAAGCTTTGACGGACTACATCAAGGGCCGCGAAGGCTACGACTACAACACCCACGGCAAGGCCGGCAACGACCACGTCGACTTCGTGCCCGACGAGATCGTCGACAGGTTCTGCATCCTCGGCACGGCCGCCGACCACATCGCGAAGCTCGAAGAGCTGAAGGCGATCGGCGTCGACCAGTTCGCGGGCTACCTGCAGCACGACAACAAGGAGGAGACCCTCCGCGTCTACGGCGAGACCGTCATCCCCGCGATGACCGACCACCTCACGGCGAAGTCGTAATGCGGCGTTGGGCCGCGGTCGCGTGGGGTGCCGCGGGCATCCTTGCGGTCGCGGCCGCATGGGAGCTCTACAAGTTCCTCGGCCCCGCCGACGGGTTCGTCGTCGGCGCGATCGCCGGCGAGACCGGCTCGGGCGTCATGCTGCTGCCGCGCGCCCACGATCGCGCGATGCCGCACCTGTGGGACATGGTCGCCCGGCTGTTCGAGTCGACGAGTGGTGGCGACACCCCGCCGCTCATCGTCTCGGTCGCCTCCGCCGCGCTGCTCACCCTCGGGATCGCGGCGGTCGGGTGGGTGATCGGCGTTGTCGTCGGGATGCTGCTCGGCCTGCTCATGCAGCGCTGGCGGCTCGTCGAATGGGGGCTGTTGCCCTGGATCGTCGTCAGCCAGACGGTGCCGCTCATCGCCTTCGCGCCGGTCGTCAACGTCATCGGCAACCAGATCGATCGCGGCGGGTTCCCGTGGCCGCAGTGGGTGTCGGTCGCCGTGATCGCCTCCTACCTCGCGTTCTTCCCCGTCGCCATCGGGGCGCTGAAGGGCCTCGGGTCGCCCGACCGCATCCACCTCGACCTGATGCGCAGCTACGCCGCCGGCTACCGGTCGACCCTGCTGCGCCTGCGACTTCCGGCCGCCGTGCCGTACCTGCTGCCCGCGCTTCGGCTGGCCGCCGCCAACGCGGTGGTCGGCGCGGTCGTCGCGGAGGTCTCGATCGGGATGCGCGGCGGCATCGGGCGCATGCTCATCCAACTGGCGGGTCAAGGGTCGAGCGACCCGGCAGCCCCGTGGGGGCCGACCTTCGGGTCGATCGTGCTCGGCCTGGTGGCCGCCGGCTCGGTCGCGCTCGTCGGGTTGGCCCTGCGCAACTATCGACGCGGAGAGGCGACGGCATGACCACCGTGACCACCACCACCACCATCCCGGCCGTGACAGCCGAAGGCGTCGGCAAGACGTTCCCGACGAAGAGCGGCGACGTCGTCGCGCTCACCGGCGTCGCGCTCGAGGTCGCGGCGGGCGAGTTCGTCTCACTCATCGGACCGTCGGGATGCGGCAAGTCGACCCTGTTGCGCCTCATCGCCGACCTCGATGAGGCATCGACCGGCACGCTCGAGATCTTCGGCAAGCCGGCCCGCGCCGCGCGCCTCGACCAGGACTACGGCATCGCGTTCCAGCAGTCGGGGCTCCTGCCCTGGAGAAGCGTCGGGGCGAACATCGCGCTGCCGCTCGAACTGCACGGGGTGAGCGCCGCCGACCGCGCGGCTCGGGTCACCGAACTCGCCGAACTGGTGGGCCTGACCGACTTCGTCGACCGCTACCCCGACCAGCTCTCCGGCGGGATGCAGCAACGCGTCGCGATTGCGCGGGCCCTCGCCGAGCATCCGCGGTTGCTGCTCATGGATGAGCCGTTCGGCGCGCTCGACGAGATGACTCGCGAGTACCTCCAGTCGGAGCTCGCGCGCATCGCCGCCGAAACCGGCGCCGCCGTCGTGTTCGTGACGCATTCAATCCCCGAGGCGGTGTTCCTCTCCGACCGGGTGGTCGTCATGAGCCCCCGCCCCGGACGCATCACCGACGTGATCGAGACCGGACTCGGGGCGAACCGCGCCGAAGCGCTGCGCGAGTCGCCCGAGTACTTCGCGAAGGTGACCGAGGTGCGCGAGGCGCTGCATGGTGCGCCGGTGGAACGGGCGAACGAACGATGAATACCTCGGCCTACGGGAACCGCCGGCCGAGACGGCCGTCGGCGCTGGCGTCGCGGCGAAGGCCAGAAATGGCCTTCGCTCTGGGCTCCAGCGCGCCGACCTGGGTGAGATTCGTCGCACCGGTCGTCGTCGGCATCCTGCTCGTTGCCGTCTGGGTGCTCGTCGTCGACGTGCTGAAGATCGCCCCGCGGATGGTGCCCGGACCCGCCGCGATCGGCGCCGAACTGGCGCTGCGCATCGGCATCATCGGCGACGACATGCTGATCACCGGCACCAACGCCCTCGTCGGACTGCTGTTCGGCGCGCTGCTCGGCATCGTGCTCGCGCAGGTCGCCGCCGCGGCGCGACCGATCGACGGGATGCTCGCTCCGCTCGTCGCGGCTCTCGCCGTGGTGCCGATCGTGGCACTTACCCCGATCCTCAACACGATGTTCGGGGCGTCGAGCCAGTTCGGCCGGCAGGCGGTCGCGGCGATCGCGGCCTTCATCCCGGTGTTCATCAATGTGCTGCGCGGGCTGCGGCAGACCCGTCCCGTGCACCGCGACCTATTGCGGGCGTCGGGGGCGACCGGGTGGCAGACCTTCCGGAAGCTCACCCTGCCGACCGCCCTGCCCTACCTGCTCACCGGCGTGCGGATCGCGGCGTCGCTCGCCGTCATCTCTGCCCTCGTCGCCGAGTACTTCGGCGGACCGGCCGACGGCATCGGCACGGCGATCGCCACCTACGCGAAGTCGGGCCGGGCAGCCCTGACCTGGGCGTACGTCGCCGGCGCGATCGCCATCGGGCTCCTGTTCTTCCTCGTCACGTCGCTGCTCGAGCGGCTCGTGACGAGGCGATCGCCGGCCTGACCGGCACTCCTTCACCACCCCGCACCACCGATGAAAGGACACAGCATGAAACACAGCATCAGGCGCGCACTTCTCGGAGCCGCCGCCGCTACGACCGCGATCACGCTCGCCGCGTGCACCGCCCCCGCCGACTCGGGATCGGATGACGGCGACTTCGAGCCGCTCACCGAGATCAGCCTGCAGCTGCAGTGGCTGCCGCAGGCGCAGTTCGCCGGCTACTACGTCGCCCTCGACCAGGGCTACTTCGAGGAGGAGGGTTTCGACTCCGTCGAGATCGTCCCCTCGGGCGGCGACATCGTGCCGCAGGACGCTCTCGTCGCGGGGGATGTCGACTTCGCGATCGCCTGGGTTCCGAAGGTGCTCGGCAGCATCGAGGCCAGCGGCGTGGAGCTGACGAACATCGCGCAGGTGTTCCAGAAGTCCGGCACCCTGCAGGTGTCGTGGGCGGACGACGGCATCACCTCGGTCGCCGACTTCGAAGGCAAGCGCATCGGCTCGTGGGGCTTCGGTAACGAGTGGGAGATCTTCGCCGCGATGGCGGATGAGGGTCTCGACTCGACGACCGTGTCGATCACGACGCAGGACTTCAGCATGAACGCCCTCCTCGATGGGGATGTCGACGCCGCCCAGGCGATGACGTACAACGAGTGGGCGCAGGTGCTCGAGGTCGCGAACCCCGAGACCGGTGAGCTCTACCAGCCGGAGGACTTCGACGTCATCTCTTACGAGGACACCGCCGGTGCGATGCTTCAGGACGCGATCTGGGCCGACACCGCCCGGCTCGACGACCCGGCGTATGCCGACGCCGCCGTGCGCTTCCTGAAGGCGATCATCAAGGGTTGGGTCTACTCGCGGGACAACCCCGAGGATGCCGCCGCGATCGTCTTCGAGGCAGCGACCAACGCCGAAGCCGCGTTCCCGGTCGGCCCGGTTCACCAGCTCTGGCAGATGAACGAGGTCAACAAGCTGATCTGGGCCGGCGGCAAGTTCGGCCTGATCGACGCGGGCGCCTGGGACAAGACCGTCGCGGGTGCGCTCGCGGCCACCAACCAGGACGGCCTCAACCTGATCACGGCGGAGCCTGGCGCCTCGGCGTACTCCAACGAGTTCATTGAAGCCGCGCTCGCCGCGCTCGAGGAGGAGGGCGTGATCGTCGACGGCGAGTACTCTCCGATCGACGTCACCCTCACCGAGGGCGGTCAGTAACCACGTAGTAGCGGTGCGGGGCGGCTCCTGGTGAGGCGTCGCCCCGCACCATCCGCTCCACCCGTTTCATGAAAGGCACCACCCCCCATGAACGACAACACAGCCGACAACGCAGCCGACCTCGACCCCACGCTCGACCCTGCTGACGGGCAGCGCACGTACGACCTCGATCGCGCGCACGTCTTCCACTCCTGGTCGGCGCAGGGCGCGCTCACCCCGTTCGTCGTCGCCGGTGGCTCCGGCTGCGAGGTGTGGGACTACGACGGCAAGCGCTACCTCGATTTTTCGAGCCAGCTCGTCAACATGAACATCGGCCACGCGCATCCGAAGGTCGTCGCCGCCATCCAGGCGCAGGCCGCCGAACTGCCGATGGTCGCTCCCGCGCACGCGAATCTCGCCCGCGGCGAGGCGGCATCCCGGATTCTCGCGAAGGCCGGCTCGCACTTCGGCAAGGTGTTCTTCACCAACGGTGGGGCGGATGCCAACGAGAACGCCATCCGCATGGCGCGGCTCACGACCGGCAAGGACAAGGTGCTCAGCACCTACCGCAGCTACCACGGCAACACCGGCGCGGCGGTCGTCGCGACGGGCGACTGGCGCCGCGTGCCGAACGAGTACGCGCGCGGGCACGTGCACTTCTTCGGGCCGTTCCTCTACCGCTCCGAGTTCTGGTCCGATTCGCCCGAGCAGGAGTCGGAGCGTGCCCTCCACCACCTCGCACGCGTCATCGTCAGCGAGGGGGCGGCATCGATCGCCGCGATCCTGCTCGAAGGCGTGCCGGGCACGGCCGGCGTGATGGTTCCGCCGCCCGGCTACCTCACCGGGGTGCGCGAGCTGTGCGACAAGTACGGCATCGTGATGATCCTCGACGAGGTCATGTCGGGGTTCGGCCGCACCGGGTCGTGGTTCTCGTGGCAGCATCCGGCCGTCAACCCGGACGGCATCGTGCCCGACCTGATCACCTTCGCGAAGGGCGTCAACTCGGGCTACGTGCCTGCAGGTGGCGTCATCATCTCCGAGTCGATCTCGGGCGCCTTCGACAACCAGGTGTTTCCGGGCGGGCTCACCTACTCCGGGCATCCGCTCGCGATGGCATCGATCGTCGCGGCAATCGACGCCATGGAGGAGGAGGGGGTCATCGAGAACGCCGCCGCGATCGGCGAACAGGTGCTCGGCCCCGGCCTGCAGGCGCTCGCCGAACAGCATCCGATGATCGGCGAGGTGCGCGGGCTCGGAGTCTTCTGGGCGCTTGACCTCGTCGCCGACCGGGAGACGCGCGAACCGGTGGCGTCGTCGGTGATCGGGGTGCTCAAGAGCGAGTTGCTGTCGCGCGGTCTGCTGCCGTTTGTCATCGACAACCGTCTGCACGTCGTGCCGCCGTGTGTCGTCACCCCCGAGGAGTGCCTGCGGGGCCTGGCGATCATCGACGAGGCCCTCACCGCGATCGGCGGCTGACGCCGCGGGTCGAGTGCCGCGCGCAGCGCGGTGTATTCGAGACCTACGCGCGGTTGCGTGGGTTGCGAGAGGCGAGGATCTCGCGCAACGTCGGCAGCACGCGCTGATCCTTGGGGCGGTTGGCAGCCTGCTTCGACCGGATGATGTCGGCCAACGACGCGATCCGCACTTCGATTCCCTGGATCCGCTCGTCGGCGGCCTCGCGCGCGAGGTCTTCGAACCCGGCTGTCCCGCTCGGGACGAACGAGATGTCCAAGTCGCCGTACGAGGTTCGGAGACTCCAGATCAGGCTTTCGCCCAGAGAGGTCCCGGTGTGGGAAAAGGGGATGCCCGCTGGTTCCGCATCGATCCGGATGGCGGCCCCGAGCTCGGTCAGGGCCAATGAGAGGCGATCCAAATTCGCCTGGCTGTGTCGTGGCGTGATGTCGAGGTCGCGCGTGATGAACGGCGAGCCCCAGTGCACGCTTGCGAGACCTCCGATGAGGACGAACTCGACCCCATGGCGATTGAGGACTTCGAGAAGGGGACCGGATTGGAGTTCAGGCGGCACGTGCACGGATCAGGTCTACCTGTTCGACGAAGCTGCGTCGGTGCTCGTGACGCTGATCTGTGGACAATGGGAGCATCCGCTGGGCTTGGATCCAGTCGGAGTCGTCGCGTTCGACGAGCATGAAGTCGAGGTCGAGCTCCATGATGCGCAGCAACCGGATGACGTCGTCGAACGCGGGGGAGGTGCGGCCCGACTCCAGCCGGGCGATCGCCGATTGGGTGGTGCCGGCGGCTTCGGCGAGGCGCGCCTGAGTCCAGCCAACCCGCCGCCGCGCTTCGCGCACGAGATCGTTTCCCATGCCTTTGATCTGATTACCCATTCCCGCCACCCACCCAGTATCGCACACTCGCTATATAGCGTGCTCGCTATGGGTGCGTTGGTCCGCAATTTGCGAATCGTGCCGTCGAGAAACGTGTGGCGCGATTCGCAAGAAGCGGACCAAACGGGAGGGAAGCAACGCGCGTACAATCGCAACTCGTGTCTGCATCCACTCCCTACGTCGTGAACGTCCGCGACCTCGTGCACCGCCCCGGCGAGATGCGCGAGCGCACGCTCGACTTCGCCGCACCCGAGAAGCTCGGTGAGGGCGCGGCATCCGTCGCGCCGGGCGAGGGCATTCAGATCGACCTGCGCCTCGAAGGGCTGCACGACGGTGTGCTCGCCAGTGGTGAGGTGGATTCGGTGGCCCGAGCGGAGTGCGTGCGCTGCCTCGACCCGGTGCAGATCGACGTTCAAGTCGAATTCCAAGAGCTTTTCGCGTATTCTCCTG
>CAZCEE010000074.1:0-8721 GCA_964497165.1 uncultured Schumannella sp.
TCGCACGACCCGGCCACCTCCTCGCTCGCGCACGGGATTGGGAGACACGCCCTAGCTGCCGGGAGGCGGCGCACCGCTATTCCACCGGCGGCAGCGCGCTATTCCACCGGGGGCAGCGCGCTTGGCCCCTGCTCGACGAGCAGCTTGAACTGAGCCGCATCGATGATGCGCAGCCCGAGTTCTTCTGCTTTGCCGAGCTTCGAGCCCGCCCCGGGGCCGGCAGCGACGAAGTCTGTCTTCTTCGAGACACTGGATGCCGTCTTGCCCCCGGCGCGCAGGATCGCCTCCTGCGCCTCCTCGCGCGAATACCCCTCGAGCGATCCGGTCGCGACGACGGTGAGCCCGGCGAGGGGTCCGTCGACTCCCCCGGCCTGCCCTGGACCGGGGTGATCCGGCACCGACCACGGCACCCCCGCCGCGCGCCACGACTCGACGATCTCGACGTGCCAGTCGATCTCGAACCACTCGAGCACGGCATCCGCGATGATGCCGCCGACGCCTTCGACCGCCGCGAGTTCGTCGCGGGTGGCCGCCCGGATCGCGTCGAGCGACCCGAAGTACGACGCGAGCGCCCGCGCCGCAACCGGGCCGACGTGCCGGATCGACAGCGCGACGAGGAAGCGCCACAGCTCTTTCGACTTGGCCTTTTCGAGTTCGTCGAGCAGCTTCTCGGCGACGGCCGACGGTCCGGTCACCGCGGGCTGGTCTTTGCGGGCTTGCGTGACGATTCGCCGGAACGGGCTGCGCAGATCGGGGCGACCCTCGGCATCCGTCTTCACGATGCCCGTTTCGGCGTCGCGCACGCGCACCTCGATCGGCAGGAGGTCGTCCATCGTCAGCGCGAACAGGCCGGCTTCGGTGACGAGCGGCGGGGGCGACGGGATGTCGGGCTGCGTGAGGGCGACCGCGCCGATCTCGCCGAGTCCCTCGATGTCGAGGGCGCCGCGGGATCCGATGTGCTCGACCCGCCCGATCACCTGCGCGGGGCACGACTTGGCGTTCGGGCAGCGCAGGTCGACGTCGCCCTCCTTCGCCGGTCGTAACGGCGTGCCGCACACCGGACAGTCGGCGGGCATCACGAACTCGCGCTCCGAGCCGTCGCGCAACTCGACCACCGGCCCGAGCACCTCCGGGATGACGTCGCCCGCCTTGCGCAGCACGACGATGTCGCCGATGAGCACACCCTTGAGCTTCACGACATCCTGATTGTGCAGGGTCGCCTGGCGCACCTCCGAACCCGCCACCCGAACCTTCTGCATCACCGCGAACGGCGTCGCCCGACCGGTGCGCCCGATCGAGACGACGATGTCGAGCAGCTTCGTGTTCACCTGCTCCGGCGGGTACTTGTAGGCGATCGCCCAGCGCGGCGCGCGGCTGGTGGCGCCCAACTCGTCGTGTAGCGCGAGCTCGTCGACCTTGACGACGACGCCGTCGATCTCGTGTTCGACCCTTCTGTCGCGGGGGCCAGCCCGGTTCTCGCCGTACTTCTCGATGTACGCGGCCGCCGCGGCGGCATCCTTCGCGACCTCGAAGCGGGTGGATGTCGGCAGCCCCCACGACTTCAGTAACGCGTAGACCTCCGACTGCGAGGCGACGGGAGGGTTCTGCCACGCCCCGATGCCGTGAACGAGCATCGAGAGGTGCCCGATGCGAGCGCGCATGCGGGCGAGGGTATCGCCCGACTTGCCTTCCGCCTTCTGGCGCAGCGACCCGGATGCCGCGTTCCGCGGGTTCGCGAAGATGCGGTCACCGGCTTCGACCTGCGCGGCGTTGAGAGTCTCGAACGCCGCCGTGGTGAAGAAGACTTCGCCGCGCACCTCGACGAGCGGCGGCGGGGAATCGGTGTCGAGCTTTCGCGGGATCGACGCGATGAGTCGCACGTTCTCGGTGACGTCTTCGCCGACGGCTCCGCTGCCTCGAGTCGCCGCCGAGACGAGCACGCCGTTCTCGTAGCGGAGGTTGAGGGCGAGCCCGTCGATCTTCAGTTCGCACAGGTAATCGACGCGGCGGCCGGCGTCACGCTCGACCTTCGCGGCCCAGCCGAGAAACTCGTCGCGCGAGAAGACGTTGTCGAGTGACAGCATCGGCTCGGCGTGCCGCACCTCGTCGAAGAGCGTCGACCGGGTGCCCCCGACGGTCTGCGTGGGGCTGTCTTGGCCCTGCAGTTCGGGATGCAGGTGCTCCAGCTCTTCGAGGCGGTGCATCATCGTGTCGTACTCGGCGTCGTCGACGAGCACGGTGTCGCGCTCGTAGTACGCCTCACGCAACTCGAGGATGCGGGCCGTCAGGTCGTCGGCCTCCCGTTTCGCGGCGGCCAGATCGACGCTCGTGGTCTCGGGCAGCTGCTCGGGGGCTGGCGACTGCGATCCGCGAGGCATGGCTCCAGCTTACGAACGACGTCTGACGCGCAATCCGGCAGAATCGTGCCATGACGCTGGATCAGAAACACCTCGACGAGCTGTGGGACTTCGCGGATGCCGTCAGCAGCGAGTCGCGGCTGCGCGCGGCGTTCGACGCCGCGACCGATCCGGTGGAGCGGCGGGAACTGCGCACGCAAGTGGCTCGGGCGCTCGGCTTGCAGTCACGCTTCACCGAAGCCCACGGCCTGCTCGACGCGCTCGACCTCGACGAGCCGGTCGTCGCGGTGCGCGCGGCGCTGGAACGCGGTCGGCTGCACAACTCGGCGGGCGCGCCGGTCGAGGCGACCTGGCACTTCCGTCGTGCGGCGCCTCTGGCAGAGGCAAACGGGCTGACCTTCCTGCGGATCGACGCGCTTCACATGCTCGCGATCGCCGACCCGGAGCACACCGACGAGCACACCGAGACGGCGTTGCACGAACTCGTCGCGGTCGAGGACCCACGCACACGGCGTTGGCTCGTCGCCCTGCACACCAACCGCGGCTGGGCACGGTTCGACGCGGGCGACACGGCAGGGGCGCTCGAAGCGTTCGAGGCCGCGAAGGATGCCGCCGACGCGTACGGCACGGAGCAGCAGCGCACCTGGGCCGCCGAGGCGATCGCGGAAACCCTGGCTAGCCGGCGAGGGTAGAGACCGCCGACACGGTGCGGTCGATCGTGAACTGTCCAAGCACACGGGTGCCGACGTAGAGCACCGCGCTCTGCCCGGGTGAGACGCCGAACAGCGGTGCGGCGAGGGTCACGACGAGCTCCCCGCCATCCATGCGCGCCGTCGCCGGAACCGGGTCGCCGTGCGCGCGCACCTGCACCTCGCAGTCGAACGGGGTCGCGAGGCCTTTGGGCGGGTTGCCAGCCCAACTGATGCGGGTGCCCGCCAGTTCGGCGAGGGCGAGAGCTTCGCGCGGCCCGACGACCACCTCGTTGGTCTTCGGTCGCACTTCGAGCACGAATCGCGGCTTGCCGTCGTCGGTGGGGAATCCGATGTCGAGGCCCTTGCGCTGCCCGACAGTGAACCCCACCGCACCCGGGTGGGTGCCGATTCGCTCGCCGGTGCGGTCGAGGATCGCGCCCTCTTCCATCCCGACCCGTTCGGCCAACCAGCCGCGGGTGTCGCCGTCGGGGATGAAGCAGATGTCGTGCGAGTCGGGCTTCGCGGCGACCGTGAGCCCGCGGGCGGCGGCCTCGGCACGCACCTCGTCCTTCGACGGGGTCGCCCCGAGCGGGAACATCGCGTGCGCCAACTGGTCAGCGGTGAGCACCCCGAGCACGTAGGACTGATCCTTCGCCCAGGTCGCCGCCCGGTGCAGCTCGCGCGACCCGTCGGGCCCGATGCGGATGTCGGCGTAGTGCCCGGTCGCGACCGCGTCGAAGCCGAGCGCGAGGGCCTTCTCCATGAGCGCCGCGAACTTGATCTTCTCGTTGCAGCGCAGGCACGGGTTCGGGGTCCGGCCGGCGGCGTACTCGGCGACGAAATCTTCGACGACATCCTCGGCGAAGCGCTCACTGAAGTCCCACACGTAGAACGGGATGCCGAGCAGATTCGCGGCGCGGCGGGCATCCATCGCATCTTCGATCGTGCAGCAGCCGCGGCTTCCGGTGCGCAGCGTGCCGCGCTGCCGGGAGAGCGCGAGATGCACGCCCACGACGTCGTGCCCCGCGTCGACGGCGCGCGCCGCAGCAACGGCGCTGTCGACGCCGCCGCTCATCGCTGCGAGAACCTTCACCCGTCCAGGGTAGCTGGGGTACAGAGTGTTGCGCTCTGGTTACAAATTTGTTGTCCCTCGAATAGGGGCCAGTGGATGTGTTAGACCTGAAGCTTGTTCGCGGCCCGCCTCAGGACCGCGATGGGGGCTCCGGTTCACCGACCCTTTTCTCCTTCACGTGACCCCACAACGGTCACACGACAACAGAGAGGCAGGGGATATGAATTCCCTTCGCACGACGCGCACCCGCGTCGCCCTCGTCGCGGTTCCGATCGCGGCCCTCGTCCTCGCCGGCTGCGCTGCAGGCGGCGGCACCGGAACCGACGACAACGTCATCCTGGTCGGCACGACCGACAAGGTCACGACGCTCGACCCGGCCGGTTCGTACGACAACGGATCGCTCGCCGTTCAGATCAACGTCTTCCCGTACCTGGTCGACACCGACCTCAACAGCACCGAGGTCGTGCCGTCGCTCGCCGAGACCGCCGAGTTCACGGCGCCCGACGAATACACGGTCACCCTGCCCGAGGGCCTCACCTGGGCGAACGGCAACGTGCTCGACGCGAACGACGTCGTCTTCTCGTTCGAGCGCAACGTCGCGATCGCCGACCCCAACGGCGCGTCGAGTCTGCTCTACAACCTCGACAGCGTCGAAGCCGCCGACGACACCACCGTCGTCTTCCACCTCAAGACCGAGAACGACCAGGTCTTCCCGTTCATCCTCACGAGCTTCCCCGGCGCGATCGTCGACGACGAGGTGTTCGCGGCCGACGCGCTCACCTCCGACACCGACATCGTGGAGGCGAACGCCTTCGGCGGCCCGTACATCATCACCAGCTACGACTTCAACCAGACGGTGGAGTTCGCGCCGAATCCGGACTACCGGGGCCTGATCGAGGCGCCGGCGAACGATGGCGTCATCCTCAGCTACTACGCCGACTCGTCGAACCTGAAACTCGATGTGCAGGAGGGCGAAATCGATGTCGCCTACCGCAGCCTGTCGGCGACGGATGTCGAGGACCTGGGCGGCAACGAGAACGTCACCGTGCATGACGGCCCCGGCGGCGAGATCCGCTACATCGTGTTCAACTTCAACACGCAGCCGTTCGGCGCGACGACCGCGGAGGCCGACTCGGCCAAGGCACTCGCCGTACGCCAGGCGGTCGCGTCGCTGATCGACCGCGCGGCCATCTCGGAGCAGGTCTACAAGGGCACCTACACCCCGCTGTATTCCTTCGTGCCTGACGGTTTCGCGGGCGCCACCGAGGTTCTCAAGGACCTCTACGGCGACGGCGACGGCGGCCCGTCGGTCGAGCAGGCCACCCAGGTGCTCGCCGACGCTGGCGTCTCCACCCCGGTCGAACTCAACCTGCAGTACAGCCCGGACCACTACGGCCCGAGCTCGGGTGACGAGTACGCGCTCATCAAGGACCAGCTGGAGGCCGACGGCCTGTTCACCGTCAACCTGCAGTCGACCGAGTGGGTGCAGTACGCCGAGGACCGCACCGCCGACGTCTACCCCGCGTACCAGCTCGGCTGGTTCCCGGACTACTCGGACGCCGACAACTACCTTGCACCGTTCTTCCTGACGAACAACTTCCTCGGGAACCACTTCAGCGACGCGGCCGTCGACGAGCTGATCCTTCAGCAGGCCGTCACGCCGGACGCCGCCGAACGTGAGGGACTCATCGGCGACATCCAGGCTGCTGTCGCGGCCCAGCTGTCGACGGTGCCGTACCTGCAGGGCGCGCAGGTCGCGGTGTCGGGTACCGACATCAACGGCATCGTTCTCGATGCCTCGTTCAAGCTGCGGTTCGCGCCGATCACGCGCTGACCGTCAGACACCGAACGGGGGTGGTCCGCTTCGCGGGCCACCCCCGTTCTCGTGATTCCCGGCGACAAAGTGAGAGGCTTCGACGCATGACCACCACCGAGGCGGCACCGGTGGCGCCTCGTCTGCCGGGGGCACCGGTCGCGGGACGGCGGCGAACCGGCGGCGGGTCGCTCGGGCGCTACATCGTGGTGCGCTTCCTGCTGATCTTCCCGACCGTTTTCATCCTGGTGTCGATGGTCTTCCTGCTCATGCGCGTGACCGGCGACCCGATCACCGCGGCGCTCGGCGGTCGGCTGCCCGCCGATCAGCTGCAGGAACGCATCCACGACGCCGGTTACGACCGCCCGCTGCTGGTGCAGTACCTGGAGTACCTCGGCCAGGTCTTCACGTTCAACTTCGGCACGACCCTCACCGACAACCAGCAGGTGACCGACGTGCTGTTGCGCTACGGCGGCGCCACCCTCGAGCTCGCGCTCTACGCACTGCTGGTGGCGTTCGTCGTCGGCATCCCGCTCGGGATGCTCGCCGCCGCCGTTCGCGACCGGTGGGGGGATGCGCTGCTTCGCGTCTTCGCGATCCTCTGCTACGCGACGCCGGTGTTCTTCGCCGGCCTGCTGCTGAAGCTGGTGTTCGCGGTGGGGTTGGACATCCTGCCGGTGGCCGGCCGCGCGTCGGTGCGCGTCGAACTCGCCCTGGGTCGAATCGACAACCCGACCGGCATCTACCTGATCGACGCGTTGCGGACGGGCAACCCGAACGTGATCGGTGACGTGCTCGCCCACGCCGTGCTGCCGGGGATCGCGCTCGGTCTGCTCACTGCCGGCGTCTTCCTGCGGCTCGTGCGCACCAACGTCATCGGCACCCTCGCGATGCCGTACATCGACGCCGCCCGGTCGCGCGGCGTGAGCGAATTCCGGCTCGTGCGCACGCACGCCTACAAGCCCGCGCTCATTCCGATCATCACCGTCATCGGACTTCAGGTCGCGGTGCTGCTCGGCGGCGCGGTGCTCACCGAGACGACGTTCGAATGGGAGGGGCTCGGCTTCCAGCTCGTGCAGTATCTCGGGGCTCGCGACTTCGTCGCCGTGCAGGGCATCGTCGCGCTGCTCGCGGTGATCGTCGCGCTCACGAACTTCGTCGTCGACATCATCGCCGCTCTCATCGACCCGCGGGTGAGGTACTGATGGCCGCCACCAGCCCACCCCTTCCCCGCCGCTCCGCGCGCAGCCTGCTCGCCCGCCTGCCGATCGTGCACCAGTACCGCCAGTCGGTGGGCCTGCAACGCGGGATGCTCACCGCCGGTCTGGCGATCTGCGCGGTGTTCGTGCTCGCCGCGGCGTTCGCCCCGCTGCTGGCGCCGTACGGCTTCAACCAGTTGTCGCAGGACGGCGAGCGCTTCGGCGCCCAACAACCGCCGAGCGCCGAGCACCTCCTCGGCACGACCGTGGGCGGCTACGACGTGCTCTCCCGGGTCATCTGGGGCAGCCAGACGGCGCTGCTGGTCATCGTCGTCGCGGTGCTGCTCTCGATCTTCGTCGGCATCCTGCTCGGTCTCGTGTCGGGATACCTGGGCGGCTGGCTCGACCGCGTGCTCGTGGTGATCGCCGACGCCGTCTACGCGTTCCCGACGCTGCTGCTGGCGATCGTCGCCGCGATCATCATCAGCGGTGGACGCTCGAGCCTCTGGGGCGGGGTGCTGGCGGCCGCCGTCTCGATCACCGTGGTCTTCATTCCGCAGTATTTCCGCGTCATGCGCGCCGAGGCGGTGCGCATCAAGTCGGAGGCTTACGTCGAGTCGGCGAAGGTGATCGGCGCCTCGACACCACGCATCATGTTCCGCCACGTCTTCCGCAACGCGACGCGCACCGTGCCGCTCATCTTCACCCTCAACAGCTCGGAGGCGATCCTGACGCTCGCCGGACTCGGGTTCCTCGGCTTCGGCATCGAACCGAGCGCCGCGGCGGAGTGGGGGTACGACCTCAACCGGTCGATCGCCGACGTCACGAGCGGCATCTGGTGGACGTCGGTGTTCCCGGGCGCAGCGATCGTTCTCGTCGTGCTCGGCATCACGCTCGTCGGCGAAAGCCTCAACGACCTCGCGGACCCTCGGCTGCGGGCGCGTCGCCGAGCCTCGGCAACCCCGGCGGATGCGGTGGCCGCGACGACGCCGGTCGCCCGCGACCTGCACGGGGAGGTGTTGTGATGGCCGGCACGACCCCGCCGGGAATGGCTGTCGAGATCCGCCACCTCGACATCACCTTCGCGACCGACGGCGGCGACGTCCCCGCGGTGCGCGGTATCGACCTCGACGTGCGCGCGGGCGAGGTGCTCGCCATCGTCGGGGAGTCCGGTAGCGGCAAGACCGTCACCGGCCGCAGCATCCTGGGTCTGCTGCCCGAGACAGCGCGCGTCGACGGCGCGGTGCTGCTGACCGGCACGGATGTCGTCGGCCTCTCCCACGACCGGCTGCGGGCCCTGCGCGGACCCGCGGCGGCGATGATCTTCCAGGAGCCGTCCACCGCGCTCAACCCGGTCTTCACGGTCGGCTGGCAGCTTGCGGAAGGCCTCCGGGCGCACGGCAAGGTGTCGAAACGCGACGCCCGCGCGACGGCGATCGACGTGCTGCGGCGGGTCGGCATCCCGGAGCCGGAGCGGCGCGTCGACGACTACCCCCACCAGTTCTCAGGAGGGCAGAAGCAGCGCATCGTCATCGCCATGGCCCTCGCCCTGCGCCCGGCCGTCATCGTCGCCGACGAGCCGACGACC
>CAZCEE010000075.1:0-8708 GCA_964497165.1 uncultured Schumannella sp.
GGCCGATGCCATACGCCTCGGGAGCCGGTGCGTCCAGGGCGGTTTGCGCGGCGTCCTGAGGATTCGTGGATACTGCGCCGGCGGGTTTCCCGACCTGGTCCGCACCGGGCAGCGCCGGGGTGGGCGGGTAGGACATGACACCGCGCATGTCGCGGCCGGTGACCTTGGGAAGTTTGCTCATTGTTCTACGTGTTCTCCGTATTCGTGGTCGACGGTCGCGGGTGCGGCCGTCGGATCGGGTGGGTGGCTAGCGAACGACGAGGCCGGGGGTCGCAGCGGCCACGGCAGTTCCCGTGAGCCACTCGGAAACGGGCTCGTAGGCGAGCACTTCGAAGGCAGCACCGATCGCGCCGGCGGCGGCGATCCAGGTGCGGACTTCGTGCGCGCCGTTTCCCGCGGCGTCGATCTCTCTCGGGGAATAGCTGGTGAGCCGTTCGGGGATGCCGCTCTCGATACGGGCGATGAAGTCGCGGTCGAACTCCTCGTTCACCTGCCCCGACTCGGGAAGTCCCACCCAGTGGGAGAGCCCGCCCGTGGCCACGACGACGACGCGCCCGACCTCTTCCTGTGCCTCCACGGCCCGACGGATCATCTGCCCGAACTCGTAGCTCCGCTTGGCGGTCGGCCAGGGCGGGTTCACGCCGTTGACGATCACGGGCACGAGGGGGTAATTGCCCTCGGGGTCGAGGTGCTTGAACGGGACGCAGAAGTTCTCGTCGAACGCCATGCCACCCTCGACGAGTGCCGGGTCGAACTCGGCGCCGATCGCGAACTCGTAGAGGTGCCGGCCGAGTCTGCCGTTGCCGCGGTACTCGTGCTGCTCGACGTTGATGAACTCCCCCATCTCCCGCGTCACGGGGCCGAGGTGCGAGTCGGCAGTAGAGATGGCGAACGCCGGAAGGTTGCCGAAGTTGAAGTTGGTGAAGTGCTCGACCGAGACGCCGATGATGGCATCCGGCTCGAGCGCGTCGATGCGGCGACGCACCTCGGCGAAAGCGGTTTCGATAGCCGCCCGCTTGCGCGGTTCAGCGCGCTCGGGCCAACCGGTGACACCCGGCGAGTGGGATGCGGCGAAGGCGCCGACGATCGTGCCCATCAGTTGCTCTCCTCACGGATCTGTGCGTAGTAGTCCGCGCGATCGACCTGGAGCTGGATCGCGCAGAAGTAGATGAGGTACGGGTTCGCACCGATGGCGTGGAGCGCCTTGAAGTCCAACGTCAACATGGCCTCACGTGCGTCGCCCTCGAGCCCGTACTCGTCGAGGACCGGGGCCGGATCCGCACGGAAACGCTCGGCGAGGTCAGGGTCCTTTCGGATCTCCCACAGCAGCTTGTGAAGGCTGTACACGACATCACCCCTATGACCGTTGCTTCGTTGCTTTGCCGGGGAATACCGGCTTGTCTCGAAGCTACGTAGGGGTCACATCCGCCCGCGTCACCCCAGCGGGTCAATTCGTTCCGACGGGCGTCGCACCGCCGGCGGCTCGTCGCGCTACCGGGTGCGCTCGTTGGCGTCGTGCAGCGCCCACACGTGCTGCACGAGCTCGGCACGGGACGTGACGTTCAATTTCGCGAAGATCCGCTTGATGTGCTGCTTGACGGTGTTCTCGCTGATGAAGGCCTCCGCGGCCATCTCGCGCGTGCTCAGCCCCCGTGAGACCATCCGCGCGACGTGCTGTTCGCGTGGCGAGAGCATGTGGGCGGTGGGCAGCACCTCCCCGTCGGTCTCCTCCGCGTAGAGGAAGCACGCGATCGCGTCATCCCTGCGCAGGCGGTGGACCTTGGCAATGACCTTCCGCCGGGACGCCGGATCGTCGATCTGAGCGGTGTGCACGAGCACCCCGTCCTCCGAGACGACGCGGATGGCTCGCAGCACGCGCGCGGCCATGCCGGGGGCATCCATGATCTCCTGGCCCCGCCTGGAGATGAACAGAATCGAGCCGTCAAGACCGCAGATGAGCGTGGCGCGACCGCTCTGCTCGAAAGCCGCTTCCAGGACAGACGCGCGCGCGACTGTGACGTGGAATCGTTGCGCCCGTTCCAGCGCGATCGCGAGGTGCTGCGACAGCGCGAAGGCCGTCGAGAGGTCGTGATCGCGAAATGGCCGGCCCGATTCCGAGCGCGCGAAGTTGATGGTGCCCACCACCTGCCCCGAGTGGACAACCGGTGCCTGCAGGGAGTGAGAGAGGCCCGACTTCGAGAGCACGCGCATCGCCCCGGAACCATGCCATTCGCCCGGCGAGAGGCGACGGGAGTCGACCGGGATCCGGTGCTGCACGACAAATCGCAGCACCGGATCATCCATCCTGCCGGCCTCCTCATAGTCCTCGAGGAACGTGCCGTCGAGATTCGCGGAGACCTCGAGCGGCCGGTCGGTCGCGGATTGACCCAACCGATAGAAGCCGACGGCGTCCGCCGACAACACCCGTTGCACGCCCTCGAGAAAGGCGCACCGAACGTCCGCGACAGTGCTCGACGCTGCGAGCCTGGTCAGGAGCGCATCGTACGGAGTCACCCGCGGGGCCACGACCGTCGGTGTGGACATCGGCAGACCTCCCCTTCACATCTCAGCGACCTATGCCGACGACGATCTCTTTGGTGGTCTCGATGAACGAGCCGATGTCGTCGTCGGTCATGGGCAGCGAGAGGGAGAAGTCGCCCCTGGCTACCGGGAAGAAGCCCCGATTGGCAAGTTCTATCGAGCACGTCTGGGTGCTGGTGCCGTCGAATCGACGCCAGTAGTCCCGATGGGTGGTGATGCGCTCCCCGGGCTCTCGCATGAACCCGTATGCGAGGTGCGAGATGCCTGCTCCGTAGACGGCAAAGGAGCTCCCGCGCGCACGACTCCACACATTGAGGTCGTTGATGACGCGACCGGCCATTCCGTTCAGCCGGTCAAATGCCTCCTGGGTCAGCTCGCGCATGGTCGCCAGCCCCGCAGCGAGGGCCACCTTGTGACCGTGATGCGTTCCGGAGATCGAGACGGATCCCGTTTCGAGAACGCTCATGACCTCGGCCGACCCTCCGACGGCGCCGAGCGGGAAGCCGCCGCCGATGATCTTCCCCATGACGGTGAGGTCGGGGACGATGCCGTAGTCGGCCTGCATTCCACCCAAGCCGGCCCGCAACGTGACCGTCTCGTCGACGATCAGGACGATGTCGAGCTCGCGAGTGAGCTCCCTCAGGTGCTGCACAAAGTCGCGCTCGAGCGTCACGAGCCCGCCGGAGGCGCTCTCGAGCTCGAGGATGACGCACGCGAGCTCGTCGGCGTGCGCTCGCAGGATGCGCTCGGTGCCCGCTGTGTCGTTCTGGGTGAGCACGATCACGTTGTCGACGTCGGCTGCCGGAATGCCCGCGCTGTCGGGCATGCTCTTCGGCGCGTCATCCGGCCCGCAGTCCAGATCGTGGTCGGGATGCCACGAGATCTGCAGGGGGTCGGTGAACCCGTGATAGCCGCCCTCGAACTTTGCGATCTTCGTCTTGCCGCTGTACGCCCTCGCCACCCGGACCGCACTCAGGCACGACTCGGACGCGGAGCAAGAGAACTGCACGCGCTCGACCGACTGGATGCGGTCGACGAGCAGCTGTGCGAGCTCGGTCTCCAGGACGACGGGATTGCCGAAGGAGACCCCGCTCTCGATCGCCTCGTACATGGCAACCTGAACGGACGGGTGCTTGTGGCCCAGTACGTTCACCGTGAAGTTGTTGTTCAGATCGAGCAGTCGGCGTCCATCGACCGTGACGATGTGCGCGCCGTCGCCGGACTCCACGTAGATGGCATGGGGTCCGAAGTTGAACGAGTTGCGGCTGTAGCCGCCCGGGATGATCGCCCTGCCCCGCATGGTGAGCTCGGCCGATCGCGCGAAGAGGCGGGAGAACGTCTCCAAGCTGGACTCGGGAGTGATGCTGGCAACCATCAGTAGGGATAGCGGCTCTGGCCGTGGTTCACCGAGATCCACTGCTGGGTGGTGAGCTCGTCGATCGAGGACTGCCCGCTGAGACGCCCGATGCCCGAGTTCTTCTCCCCGCCGAAGGGGACGATGGGCTCGTCGGCGATCGTGGAGTCGTTGATATGGACCATGCCGGTCTCGATCCGCTTGGCCAGCTGCACTCCGCGCGTGAGATCACGGGTGTGGACCGCTCCGCTCAGGCCGTACTCCGTGTCGTTGGCGATCGCGACCGCCTCGTCGTCGGTGTCGAACTCGATGACCAAGATCACGGGGCCGAAGAGTTCGCCCTGCGCCACGGGGTCCGACGAGTCGATGTCGCAGAGCACGACCGGACCGAAGACGTTGCCCTTCGAGGGGGTCTGCACGAGAGCCGTCGCGCCGCGCTGTATCGCGCCGTCGACCACCCGCTGCAGGTTCTCGACCTCGCGCTCGTTGATGAGCGGTCCGACGATTGTCGAGGGGTCGGCCGGGTCACCCGTGGTGAGCGTCGACACCTTTTTCGCGAACTTCTCCTTGAACTCCTGAGCCACGCTGCTGTGCACCAGAACGCGGTTCGCCGACATGCAGATCTGGCCCTGGTGGGTAAACCTGCTGAAGGTGGCGGACTCGACCGCATAGTCAATGTCGGCGTCGTCGAGCACGATGAACGCGCTGTTACCTCCGAGCTCGAGAATCGCCTTCTTGAAGTGGCGAGCACAGACCTCACCCACGTGCCTGCCCACCGGCGCTGAGCCGGTGAAGACGTGGGCGCGGGGGATCGGGTGCTCGAGGAAGTAGTCGCCGATCTCGGGGATCTCCGTGACGGTGACGTTGAAGAGGCCCGGGGGCACCCCCGCCTCCTCGAAGATCTCGGCCATGACCGTTCCGCCGGTGATCGGCGTCTCCTCGTGGGGCTTCATCACGACGCCGTTGCCCGTGGCGAGCGCGGCCACGACGGGCTTGAGCCCCAGGAAGAACGGGAAGTTGAACGGGCTGATGACACCCACGACGCCGAGCGCCTTGCGATAGACGAAGTTCTCGGTGTTGGGAACCGGAGACGGGATGATGCTGCCCTGCACGCGGAATCCCGTCGATGCAGCTTCTTTCAGGGCGTCGATGACGAGGCTGATCTCGAATCCCGCCTTGAGCGCCGTGCCGCCCACCTCCTGGGTGATGACTCCCGCGATCTCGACGAAACGGCGCTCGACAATCGCAGCCGCGCGCAGGAACACGTCGCGACGCTGGTAGGCCGTCATGGCTTCCCACGCGGGCTGGGCGGCCTTTGCTGCCTTGAAGGCGGCGTCGATGTCGTCCTTGTTGGCGATGGCGAACCGGCCGATCTCCGAGTTGTCGAACGGGTTACGCACGATGAGCTGCTTGTCGCTCGAGCCGTCTCGCCATTCTCCGGCGATGTACTGCTGTGTCAGCTTTTTGAGATCCATGAGGGGACCCTCCCTGGGGTAGCGAGATTGATGGGGTTGGGGATGAGTGATGAACTAGCCGGTCGGTGCTCGTCGCGGAAGCGGGAGCGTAAGGCCGAAGATGAGAACCACGGGGATCGCCAACGGCAGGAACTGTGGGAAGCCACCCTCCGCGCCGACCATGAAGGACCAATTGGTCAGGATGAGCGCCACGGCGATCGCCAGGCCGATGGCTCCCAGGCTCGGCGCGATCAGGGTGCGCCACGCGTTGTGGTCGCTGCTGTTCCGTCGGAAGAACACGACGACCGACACGGAGGTCAGCATCTGAAGCACGACGATGGCGAGCGTGCCGAACCCGAGGAACCAGAGGAAGAGGGTCGTGTACGGGTCGAGCCCCAAGACCGCGAATACGACGATCGCCACCAGGCTGAACGCGCTCGCGACGTATCCCGACACGTGGGGGGAGCGGAACCTGGGGTGGGTCCGAGAAAGGGGCTCCGGCACCCAGCCCTGGAGCGAAAGGGTGCGCAGGTAACGCGCGATGGTGTTCTGGAACGACAGCAGTGCAGCGAAGAAGCTCGTGACGAGAAGCACGGCCATTGCCGTCGCCCAGAACGGGCTGACGAAACGCGCCGCGAGTGCGAAGACGAAGTTGTCGGGGTCTGCCAGAGCGGCCGCCTGCACGTTGTCGACCCCGTAACCGATGACGAAGCTCCACACCGTGACCACGAGGAAGAGCGCGATGAGGATGACGGCCGCGTACGTTGCCCGCGGAATCGTGCGATCGCGGTTGCGGGCTTCCTCGCTGTAGATCGCGGTGGCCTCGAAACCGATGAAGGAAGCGAAGGCGAACATCATCGCGAGCCCGAGAGCGCCTCCCGTCGCCGCCTGCGGCGTGAAGCTCACGACGTTCACTCCGTCTTCGCCGCCGGCGATGAAGATTGCGATCGCCACGACGGCAAGCACGACCACCTCGAGGATCATCAGAACACCCAGCACCTTCGCCGAGAGGTTGACATCGAAGTACGCGAGCAGCCCCGCCAGAACACACGCGACCAGCGACCACGCCCACCACGGCAGGTCGAAGCCGAACCCCGCGAAGATGGCGTTGGCGAAGAATCCGAATACCCCGTAGATGCCTGCCTGAATGGCGATGTACGCGGCTGACGCCAGGAACCCCGCCGCCCGCCCCGCCCGAACCCCGAGCGCAGCGAGGACGTAGGCCGCGAAGCCGCCCCCGGACGCGACGTGCCGGCTCATCGCCGCGTAGCCGACGGAGAAGACGAGCAGCAGCGCGCCCGCGAGCAGGTAGGCCGACGGGGCTCCTGCGCCGGTACCGATACCGATGGCGGCGGGGCTCGCACCGAGGACAGCCGAGAGCGGCGACGCGGCAGCCACCACGAAAAAGACGATGCCGACGGCACCCAGCGAGTTCGGTCGAAGGCCCGTGGGGGCGGGGGTAGTCACGTCGTTCTTGGCCATGATGCCTCATTCGGGTTGAGCCACGAGTTGTCAGACGAGGCGGCACCCACTCGCGGCGTTCTCGGGATGCGGCTCGACGGGACACTGGGTCGGAGAAGTCCGGCGCAGCATCGCGTGGAAGTGACACTATGACCGCGCTGGTGTGCCGATCAGCACCGTTCGGCTGGAGAACGAGACCCACTCGAACGAGGGGGTCCGGTGAACCGGAGCTGGCCTACCCGGTGGCGTCGTCGTGAGCGCCGGCGAGGCCGGCGAGCTCGGCTCGCGACCGAACGCCGGCCTTGCGGAACGTCTCCCGCAGGTAGCCCTTCACCGTGTGCACGCTGAGGTTCAAGCGCACAGCTATCTCGGCGTTGCGCAGCCCGGCAGCGACGAGCAGAGCAACATCCGCCTCGCGCGCGGAAAGACGCTGGCGCAGACGAGCGGGGAGCCGGGGCTCGACGGAGCTGTCACGCAGGAAGGCGACGAACGCGCTGTCACCCTCGAGCGAAACCGAGTGCTCGACGATGCCGTCACTGCGCGCGGCGCCGGATACCTGTGACTCTGCGACAGCCTCGTCGAGCGATGGGGCGTGGCTCGGTTGCTTGCCGAGGATGTCTCTGGCGGCACGATTGGAGTATCGGGTAGCGCGGGAGACGTCGCTGATGACAATCGCCTCTGCGACGAGGTCAAGAGCCAATTCGTAGAGGTGTGCGCGGCGACTCAGCTCGTCCTTCACTCGCAGCGACTGCATCACGGAGGCCAGCAGCTTCGCCAGCTCGGCCGCACGCTGCAGCTCGTCGGGGTCGAAAGTGGAATCATCCGCGCTACGCGCCAGATTGAGTGTCGCCACTACTTCGCCATCGACGATCACGGGCGCGTAGGCCACGGCCACCATGTGGTGCATAGAGAACACGTCGTCGTAGAGAGCCAGCGAACGCCACTGCTCCCCGGACATCATCGCGAGGTTGTAGGCAACGCCCCGGGTCAGCAGCGCCTGCTCCAGGACCGGGTCGGAATGTCGTGCCAGCTGGTCGTATCGCGCCAGGAAGAACTTGCTCACGCCATGGGCGGAGGTGGATTCGAGCCTATGGGTGTGCGGATCGAGCACGTCGAACCCCACCATGGTATTGCCGAACAGGCGCGGGGCGCCCGCATAGAGACGACGGGTGAGGTCCTCGAACGATTCGGCGTCAGTGACGAAGGTCGCAACATTCAGTACCTCGGCTGCCGGGTCCGCCATAGCTGATTGTAGCTGCGAACCTGCAGACCCAGCGTCGAGGCTACCCTCGGGTATCCGTCTCTCGGGAGAACGCTCGACACGTCGCTGGCGCGCGGTACTCGACCACCGAGCGGTAGGTCAGTAGGGCTGGTCGACGGTGAGGCCGGTGCGGATCTCGGGCGCGAGGTGACCGAGATCGTTGTGCGTCACGAGCACCGGTGGCTTCGCCGAACGGACGCGGATGATCGTCAACCCGCAGTTCGCCTGGTTGACGCCGAGCCATCGCCAGGTCGAGGCGCCGAACGTTTCGCGTACGAACCAGCCGATCACGAAGTTGTGGGTGATGAGCAGGTCGTGTCGGTCGCCACCCGAGGGCGGCGTCATCCACTCGGCGAGCGCATCGGCCATCTGCGCCTCGCCTGCCGAGATCTCTTCGGCCGTGACCCCGCCGAAGAACGGTTCGAAGACGTGCGGCAGGTCAGGCGTCGGACCCGACGGGATGCAGTCCATCAGTAGGGCGGACGGCTGCGGCTCGAGAGCGGGCAGGCGTTCGGTCATGATGCGCGCGGTCTCCTGGGCGCGCTGCAACGGCGACGTCCACGCTCCCGAGAAGGGCACCCCGCCGAGCCGTTCGGCGATCGCGTGTGCCTGCCGCACGCCGCGGGAGCTCAGCGGA
>CAZCEE010000076.1:0-8676 GCA_964497165.1 uncultured Schumannella sp.
GGCGCTGTGCCAGGCCATGCGGATGATGAACGGGCCGTAGTGGCCGAAGTCGGCGGGCCACCAGTCCTGCGAGCTGGTCAACACCTCGGCGATGTCCTTCTTGACGGCCGCGAGGTCGAGGGCCTGGAAGGCGGCCGCGTAGTCGAATTCGCCGCCGAGGGGGTTGGCCACCGCAGGGTTCGTGGCGAGGATCTTCAGGTTCAAGCGATTCGGCCACCAGACACTGTTCGAGGAACCGCTCGTCGGGTGCGGTTGGGTCGCACCGACGACGGGGCACGCCTCGGCGCCCACCGGGTCTTCCGTGATGATCGGGGATTCGGTGTCAGACATAGTTCCTCCTGGGCGATTCTGGTGTGGCGGTCATCGGGATGCCGAGGTCGCGGCAGTCGGCGCAGAGGCCCCAGAACACGACTTCGGCCAGGTCGACGGCGAAATCGTCGGCGCCGGACGGGTCGAGACAGGGGGCGTGACCGACGATGCACGGGATGTCACGGACCGCTCCGCACCCCCGGCACACGGCGTGGTGATGGTTGTCGCCGACGCGCGCCTCGTAGAGCGCGGGCGAGTCAGCGGGTTCGATGCGCCGCAGGACTGCGCTGTCAGTGAGCGCGCGCAGCACGTTGTGGACGGACTGGATCGACAGCGTCGGGTGGCCCTCGGAGAGGCGCGAGTGGATGCCGTCGGCGTCGCTGTGCGGCCACCCGTCGACGACGTCGAGGACTGCCAGTCGCGGCTGCGTTACTCGAAGACCGGCGGCCCGCAAGCGGGCGGCGGAGATCGAGGAAGCGGACATCGCTTCGATTCTATCGTGAATAACTAAAAACAACTACCGCAATGTCACCCCGCGACGGGCACCTTCGCGCCGGAGTCGAACTCGAGCACGTCGCCCGTCTCGCCCGCCCGGGCGGCGCGGCGTCCGACGACCCACTGGTAGACGAGGAACGCGGCGAGGGCCAGGGTACCGATGCCGATCTTGATCGGCCACGGCCAGTCCTGCCGGGTGACGAAGCCCTCGATGACGCCCGACACCAGCAGCGACAGCGCGAGCCCGACGACGATCGTGAAGAACGCGCGGCCGTCTTCGGCGAGTGCCTGCCGTCGCGTGCGGGCGCCGGGGGCGACCCACGACCAGAAGATGAGCATCCCCGCCGCTCCGGAGACGAAGATCGAGTACAGCTCGAGCTGCCCGTGCGGCGAGATGTAGAGGAAGAACTGGTCGAGCCGGTCGAACTCGTTCATCACGGCGGCCGAGATGCCGAGCCCTTGGGCGTTGACGAACAGCAGGTACACCGGGAACACCCCGGTGATTCCGAACATGACGCACTGCGCGGTGAGCCAGGCGTTGTTCGTCCACACCTGGCCGGTGAACCCGCCTTCGGAGCTCTCCGAGTAGTACGAGACGAACTCCTGCTCGGCGAACTCGCGGCGGTACTCCTCGGGCCCGAGCAGGTCGAGCAGTTCCGGGTTGACCGTCAACCACACCCCGAAGGCAGTCGCGACAGCCCCGAACAGCACGGTGACGACGAGCGACGACCAGCGGATGCGGTACAGCGCCGCCGGGAGCTGGTTGGCGAAGAAGAGGGTGAGCTGCCGCAACGGGTTGGTCGGCGCCCCGGTGAACCGCACCCGCGCCTTGGCAAGGGCGAGCGAGATGTGGTCGCCCTGCACGGTTTCGCCGACGGTCGCCTTGATCTCGGCAAGGTGAGCGGATGCCGACTGGTACAGGTCGATCAACTCGTCGGAGTCGCGCCCGCTGAGCTTGCGTTGACCCGCGAGAACCGCGAGCCGATCCCACTCCGCGCGATGCGCAGCTGAGTAGGCGTCGAGGTCCATGCACTGGAAGGATATCGGCATGGCCGCCGACCCCGACTCGGAGTGGATCGATGACTACGCCCCGGGCGAGGAGGGCACCCTCACCGGTGAGGCGGTCAGCCTCGACCTGCATCCCACCGGCTTCGTGTTGCGGGCGCTGGGCGCGGTCATCGACGTCGTTGGGCAGTTCCTCGTCTTCATCATCCTGTTGATGGTGCAGAGCATCGCGTTCCTCGCCCTCGGCGTGGAGGAGGCCGTGCAGTCCGCACTCTTCATTGTGACGCTCGTGCTGTGCCTGGTCGGCATCCCGATGACGGTCGAGACGATCACGAAAGGCAAGTCGCTCGGCAAGCTCGTGATCGGCGGGCGGATCGTGCGGCTCGATGGCGGCTCGATCAACCTGCGCCACGCCGCCATCCGCGCTCTGCTCGGAATCTTCGAGTTCTACACGACCCTCGGCGGGGCGGCCGCGCTGGCCGGACTGCTCACACCGCGCACGCAACGCCTCGGCGACCTGGTGGCCGGCACCTACTGCCAGTACGAGCGGGTGTCGGGTCGGGTGCTGCCGCTGTTCGGCATCCCCCCGCAACTGGGCGAATGGGCGCGCATCGTCGACGTCGCCCGGATGCCGACCCAGCTCTCGCGGCGAATCGGGCAGTTCCTCGCGCAGGCGCCGCAGTACGACCCGCCGCGTCGGGCTCGCATCGCCGCCGACCTGGCGACCGAGGCCGCAGTTTTCGTCGCGCCCGTGCCGCCCGTGTCGGCCGAGCTGTTTCTCGCCGGCGTCACCGTCGTGCGGCGCGAACGCGAGACCGAGGCGCTGCGCCTCGAGCGCGAACGCCTCACGAAGCTGCAGCCCGCCCTGCGCGGCACCCCGCACAGCTTTCCGCTTCGGGATGACGCCTGACCGCCTAGTACCGGTAGTGGTCGACCTTGTACGGCCCCGCAACCGGAACCCCGAGGTAGGCGGCCTGTGCGGGGGTCAGTTCGGTGAGTTCCACCCCGAGGGCTTCGAGATGCAGCCGCGCGACCTTCTCGTCGAGCACCTTCGGCAGCACGTAGACCCCGATCGGGTACTCCGCCCGCTTCGTGAACAGTTCGAGCTGTGCGAGCACCTGGTTCGTGAACGAGTTGCTCATCACGAACGAGGGGTGGCCGGTGGCGTTGCCGAGGTTCATCAGGCGGCCTTCGGAGAGCACGAGGATGCTGCGGCCTGACGGCATCCGCCACTCGTGCACCTGCGGCTTGATCTCGACCTTCTCAGCTCCGGCGAGGGACTCGAGGCCGGCGATGTCGATCTCGTTGTCGAAATGCCCGACGTTGGCGACGATCGCCTGGTGCTTCATCCCCTGGAGGTGTTCGACGGTGATGACGTCTTTGTTGCCGGTCGTCGTCACGAAGATGTCGGCGATGCCGAGCACGGTTTCCAGCTTCGCGACCTGGTAGCCGTCCATCGCGGCCTGCAGCGCGTTGATCGGGTCGATCTCGCTGACGATGACGCGCGCACCCTGGCCGCGCAGTGCTTCGGCCGAGCCCTTGCCGACGTCGCCGTAGCCCGCGACGAACGCGACCTTGCCGCCGATCAGCACGTCGGTGGCGCGGTTGATGCCGTCGGGCAACGAGTGGCGGATGCCGTACTTGTTGTCGAACTTCGACTTCGTGACCGAGTCGTTGACGTTGATCGCGGGGAACAACAGCCCGCCCGCGGCGTGCAGCTCGTAGAGACGGTGCACGCCCGTCGTCGTCTCTTCGGTCACGCCGAGGATGCCGGCCGCGACCTTCTGCCAGCGGTCGGAACGTGCGGCGAGGGAGCGACTCAACGTGTCGAGGATGACGGTCCACTCGTGGCTGTCGCCGGTGGCCGCATCGGGCACGGCCCCTGCGAGTTCGAACTCGCGGCCCTTGTGCACGAGCAGGGTCGCATCCCCGCCGTCGTCGAGGATCATGTTCGGACCCTGGGCACCCTCTGCCGACCAGTCGAAGAGCTGCTCCGTGGCCCACCAGTACTCTTCGAGCGTTTCGCCCTTCCAGGCGAACACCGGGATGCCTGCAGGTGCGTCGACCGTGCCGGTGGGGCCGACGGCGACGGCGGCCGCGGCGTCGTCCTGGGTGGAGAAGATGTTGCACGACACCCAACGCACCTGCGCGCCGAGGGCGACGAGCGTCTCGATGAGCACCGCGGTCTGTACGGTCATGTGCAGCGACCCGGCGATGCGCGCACCCTTGAGCGGCTGCGAGGCGCCGAACTCCTCACGCAACGCCATCAGGCCCGGCATCTCGTGCTCGGCAAGGCGGATCTGGTGGCGACCCGCGGTCGCGAGGGAGAGGTCGGCGACCTTGAACGCCAAGGCCGTAAGGGGCAGGGTCGCTGTGGTGACGGGCGCGGTCATTTGTCCATCATCCCAGGCCCGACGCTGTGTTACCCGGTCAGGCGCCGGGAGCCAGCTCGTCGACGACGACGTGCCGCACGACCTGCCAACCCTGCGGCACAGAGAGCCGCTCGGAGTGCCGCGGGCACAGGTCGTAGCTGTGCGGCTCGGGGCGGTAGCTCAGCGGGCCCAACACCGCCATCGCATCTGCGTAGTCGTAGGTGAGTGTGGCGATGGCATCCTCACCGCACGCCACCTTGCTGCACGGTCGTCCCCTCACCATGCCCCTTTCGCTGCTCGACGTCAGGGTAAGCCTGCCGACCACTGTCGGCCGTCCGGCACGCCGCCGACACGACCGGGCTTCGCGCCTAAACTGGGGCGCATGGCGAGGATCGGGCGGCGCAACGTGGGTCGGGCGAGTGTTCGCTCAACCTCCCGCGACCGGCACGGCCGCGGCATCCGGTCGTCGGTGACGGGACCGCACCTGCGACGCCAACGCACCCGCCTCGACTTCTTCGACTCCTGCATCGCCTCGGCGGTCGAGTATCTGCGCGACCTCTGGCCCGACGAGATGTCGAGGGTGCGGTTCGAGGTCGCCGCAGTACCTCCCGGCGAACCGTCGAAGCACGGGGTCGACCGCTGGCGCGTCGATGTGGCACGGCGCATCGTCGTGCTCTACCGCGTACCGATCGAACGCCTCGCGCACCTGCACAAAGACGACGAGTGGCACCGCCGCTCGCTCATCGAGAGCTGCGTCTTCCGCGCCGTCGCCGAACTGCTCGGCAAAGACCCCTGGGACATCGCGCCGGAGCGCTACCGGCACTTCTGAACGGATCAGTCCGGGTGCACGACGAGCGAGCCCGCCACCGGGCGCGCCGGTGACACAACGAAGGATGCCAGGGCGCCGGGCGCGGCGAAGGTCACCGCGATCGAAAGATCCTGCGCACCCGACAGAAGGTAGGCGCCCGGCCCGACGGGAATCGAGAGAGATCCCCCGGCAGGGATCGCGACGAGGGTCGGCTCGCCGCCGGCGCTGAGCGGTGCGAGTTCGATTTCGACGTCGACGGGCGTCGGATTGACGATCGAGACGAGCGGCGACGGCCCGTCGGGGACGACGATGAGCGCCTCCGCGTCGAGGGGCGGCGCCGCGGCGAACCACGCCAGGTCACTGTCGGGGGCGTCGAGGATCGCATCGGGCGCGGGCTCCTCCCCCGAATCGACGGCGGTGGACGCGCGCACTCCGGCCACGACCGGCACATCGGCGTCGACGAACACCGTGTAGACGCCATCCTCGAGACCGCGGGGCCGGTCTTCTTCGGCCGCGTCAGGCACCCCACCCTCGGGGGCACCGAAGTCGAGGGGCATCTCGACGACCGTCCCCGGCTCCAGCTCGACTTCGAACGAGGTGCCGACGGCCCCGGGGGTTTCGGGAACGACGCGCACCGTGGCCCGGCCCGCCGCGTCGCCCGGCACGGCCAACCGGATCGCCGGCCCGACGTCCTGCCAGTCGGCGAGCGCGCTGGCCCGGTTGGTGCCGACGGTGTCGACGATCCGCACGCCCGGCATGACGAGGCTCTCGGCGGGATCCGCCCCGCCTCCGACCGTCTCGACCCCGACGGTGTCGAGACCCCGCACGATCGACTGCTGCAGGTCGGCGACGACGCGACCGCCGCGTGCGGTGACGTGCACGATCGGCGACGCCACTCCGGGGGCGAAGCCGGCGAGCGACACCACCTGCTGACCGTTTGCCGGCACATCGATCCCCGCCATGCCGGGCGCCGACACCGGCCCGTCTTCGCCGAAGATCTCGAGGCTGACCCGTGACGGCACATCGGTGGGGTTCGTGAGCAGCAGGAGGGTCGTCCTCCCCACCGTCATCGCCCCCCCGACGAGCCAGATCGAACCGCTCGGCTCGGCGCACGAAGCGGCGGTGAGCCCGTGGAAGTCCGACGCGTCGACATCCTGACTCTGCGCACCGGCGACGAGCACGCCGTCGGAGGGCGGCGCGCGCAGCGCCTCGGGCGTCGCTGCGGCCGACGCGGCCGGATCGGCCGACGTGAGCCGCGTTCGTTCGAGCTCGCCGCCTTCCGCCTGGCCGGTGATGGTGGCGGCGCCGATCGCGAACACCGAGTCGGTACTCCCCCCCGCCTCGTCGCCGATTCGCATCGCGCCACCCGGGCACACCCGCACCTGGTCGGCGGGCGCGGGCTCGACCGTGACCGTGCGCGGTTCCGGGCCGAGCGTCGGCAGCGGGAGGAACGCGACGGCGGCGATGACGACCGCCGCGACCGCCGCGGCCACCGTTCCGCTCGCGATCCGCGCCCCGATCACCAGTCCCCGTTGCTCAGCCACGATCGTCCCCGAATCCGTCGTCGTCGAAACCCGCGGAGTCGAAACCCTCGTCATGGTCGTCGTCGGGGTCGCGCTGCTCGCCGGGACCGGCGAGGCGGCGCCGGCGGCCCGTCGGCAGGGCGAGCAGCACCGTGAAGCCGACGACTGCGGCCTGCGCGGTGAGCGCGAGCACGCCGAGCGGCGACGACCCCTCGGATGCCGCCACGGGCACATGATCGGGGTACCGCCAGAGCGAGCCCCGCCCGGTGTCGCCGACTGCCTCAAGGGCGGGTTGGGCGTCGAGCGCCTCCGCGGCACGCTCGCGCACCAGGTCGCTGCCGTCACCCGTGTCAGGGCTCAGCACGATGAACTCGATGCCGAGCCGGTCGAGAACGGGGGCGGGGTCATAGCCTCCGCGCGACGCCAGATTGCCCGCGAGCTCGGCGAGCTCGCGTTGAGCGTCATCGGGGGCCGGACGAGTCGCAGCGAAGGTCGACGTCTCGTCGAGAGTCGTGCCGGCACCGCGGTCGATCGACGCGGCGAGCGAGCCGTCGTCGAGCGGACGCAGCACGAGGGTGCCGAGGCTGGGATCGCCGACCGCCTCGGCGGCGACGATCGCGGGCAACGTGCGGCCATCGCCGGGGACGACGAGTCCTGCGCCCGACGCGAGGGTGACGAGAGACGGGGTGACCGCGAGGGCGGCCGAGAGCAAAACCGCGGCCCCGACGCCGACGGCGAGGCGGCCGAGGGCTGCCAGCGCGACGACCACCGCGGCGATGAGACCGGCCCAATAGATGCTGAGCCCCGTCCCCGACCAGATCGTGACCGCGGAGCCGCCCGACGTCGCCGGGGCGAGGTGTGCGGCAGCGACAGCGGTGAGCAGCCCGCCGAGCGCGAGGATCGCGGCGGGTACGGCGCGCCCGGCACCGGGGAGGAACAGCGCGAGCAGCACGACCGCCGCAAGAGGGGCGAGCAACGCGATCGAGGCCGGCGTGGCGAGCAGATCGGGAAGCCCGAGCGACTCGACGAACTGCGTCCAGCCGCCGACGCCGGCGCTCGGCGAGCCGAGGAGCAGGTGCCAGCCAGAGGGAACCGTGCTCGGCGCCGCGACGCCCGGGTCGGCGAGCAGGCCGAGCGGAGTCCCACGGGCGAGCTGCGCGGCGATGAGGGGTGCCGCGAGCACGAGCGCGGGAAGCGGAATGGCGACGACGCGGATGAGCGCCCGCGGGTGCGCGAAGGCCCAAAGCACGACCGCCGCGACGAGTACCGGAGCGAGAACGGGGGCGCTCGCCGTGACCGCCGCGAACAGCAGCCCGGCAGCCCCCGCAGCGCTCCACGAGCGCGGGGCTTCGAGGATCGCGAACAGCAGCCAGGGCAGCAACACGTGCACGAGCACCGCGCCGGGTCGACCTTCGATGAGGGCGGCGAGGAACGACGGCGCGAGCATCCAGAGCGCTGCGGCCAAGATCGGGGGCCAGGTGCGCGTGCTCAGCCGCGTGGCGCACCACCAGGCGGCGAGCGCGGCGAGCGGGAGCGCGGCGACCCAGAGCACGACGATCGCGAGCGACGGGTTCCACGGCGTGAGTGAGCCGAGCAGGGCGAGCACGGCGTTGAACGGGTCAGCCGGGCCCTCGAGGCCGAGGCCGTCGCGCGCGCCCCAGCCGAGCCCCGCCCAGAGGGTTGCGGGGTCGCCCGAGAGCGGAAGCAGCGCACCCCCGGTGATCGCGCTCGAGCCGAACAGCCGCAGCGAGAGTACGGCCCCGAGCGCCGCGGCGATCAGGGTGACGGCGAGCCCTCCGGGGAAGAATCCGGCCCGGATGATGTCGGGAAGGCCGGTGCGGGCATGCTCGCGATCGCGGGCGCTCGCGCGACGTTCTCGCACGACATCGGGCTGGATGCGCAGTGGCGCGATCGCCGACCAACCGACCCGACGGGACCGACGGATGGCGCTGCGCGCCGTCCGCACTGAACCGTCGAAGATCGCGGTCAGCGCGGCAGCGATCTCGCCGGGGATGGCGGCGGGGCGCTTTCCGAGCAGCAGACCGAGGGAGCGCACGAGCGCGAGCGGAAGGAGCGAGAGCCAGTGCAGCGGCACGGCCGCCTCGGGGGCGTACGCCATCCGGCGATGGAGTTGGGCCGCGCGGCGCGCGCGGTGTCGAGCCGC
>CAZCEE010000077.1:0-8655 GCA_964497165.1 uncultured Schumannella sp.
GACGACGATCAGGCCGCCGCGGCTGCGGACCCCCTCGAGGTGGCCGATGAACGGAGGCATCGTCTCGGCGACATTCGTGCCGAGCAGCAGGATCACGTCGGCGTCGTCGAGGGCTTCGAGCGGGAACGGCAGCCCGCGGTCGAGACCGAAGGCCCGCATCCCGGCCGCCGCGGCCGACGACATGCAGAACCTGCCGTTGTAGTCGATCCGTGAGGTACCGAGGGCGATTCGGGCGAACTTGCCGAGCTGATAGGCCTTCTCGTTGGTGAGCCCGCCGCCGCCGAACACGCCGACGGCGTCAGGGCCGGACTCTTCGCGGATCTCGTGCACCTGAGCGGCGACGAAATCGAGGGCTTCCTCCCAGGTTGCCGACCGGAAGTCGCCGGACGCGGTGCGCATCATCGGCTCGGTGAGCCGATCACCGGAGCGCAACAGCTCCGCAGCCGTCCAGCCCTTCTTACACAGGCCGCCTCGGTTGGTGGGGAAGTCCCGACCGGTAATGGTGACAGGCGCGCTGAGGGTGACATCCACCGGGGTCGACGACGTCGTCAAAGTCATCGCGCACTGCAGGGCGCAGTACGGACAATGCGACGCTGTGTCGGCCCCGGTGGATGCGATGCTCATTAGACGCGCTGCCCCGCAACCGCACCACGACGACGCAGGTAGAAGAACGCGGTGATGGCGATGAACACCACGTAGGCACCGATGAAGCAGTAGATCGCGGTGGCGTAGCTGCTGGTCGCCGACAGCGACAGGCCGAGCACCTGCGGGATGATGAATCCGCCGTACGCGCCGATCGCCGAGATGATGCCGATCGCCGCGGACGTCTTGCGCACCGTGCTGACATCGCCGGAGTTGACGTGCGCGTCCTTCACGCCGCTGCGAGCCGAGAAGATGCTCGGGATCATGCGGTAGGTGGACCCGTTGCCGATACCGGTCGCAGCGAAGATGAACAGGAACGTTCCGAGGAAGAGCCAGAAGTTGCCGACCGGGAGGGTCAGCACGACTGCGAGCGCGCCCAATGCCATGGCCGCGAACGCGAACACGGTGACCTTCGCGCCGCCGAACCGGTCGGCGAGCTTGCCGCCGAAGGGCCGGGAGATCGATCCGACGAGGGCACCCAGGAAGGCGAGCGAGATGCCGGCCGCCCCGACCTGGAATGCGGAGTACTCGGGGAACTGCGTGGCGATGAGCTTCGGGAACACACCGGCGAACCCGATGAACGAGCCGAACGTGCCGATGTACAGCACCGACATGATCCAGGTGTGCGGGTCGCGCAGCGCGGCAGCGGAGGCCGCGAAGTCGGCCTTGGCGTTGGACAGGTTGTGCATGAACTTGTAGGCGCCGAAGATCGCGATGAGGATGAACGGGATCCAGAACCATCCGGCCAGCGCGATGTTCTTGGTCGCTCCGATGGCGCCGATGGTGATGACGATCGGAACCACGATCTGAGCCACCGAGACACCGATGTTGCCTCCGGCCGCGTTGAGCCCGAGTGCGTAGCCCTTCTCGCGCTGCGGGAAGAAGAAGTTGATGTTCGACATCGACGAGGCGAAGTTGCCGCCACCGAAACCGGCGAGCGCCGCAATGAACAGCATGACGCCGAACGACGTCTCGGGGTTGCTCACCGCGAACCCGAGGGAAATCGCGGGAATCAGCAGAAGTGCCGCCGAGATGATCGTCCAGTTGCGGCCACCGAGCTTCGGCACCAGGAAGGTGTAGGGGAAGCGCAAGGTCGCGCCGACCAGTGCGGGCATCGAGATGAGCCAGAACGTCTGGCCGATGTCGAAGTTGAAGCCGGCGGCCGGAAGCTGCACGACGACGATGCTCCAGAGCTGCCAGACGATGAAGCCGAGGAACTCGGCGAAGATCGACCACCGCAAGTTGAGGCGTGCGATCGCGCGACCGCCGCCCTCCCACTGCACGTGGTTCTCGGGGTCCCAGTTGTCGATGACGCGACCCGGCCGGTGGACGAGCGCGGGAGATTCGAGCGCCGGTGCGACGCCTTCTGTTGCTGTGGAGGATGCCATCTGTAGTCCTTCGTCGAGGTAGGAGGAGCGGATGCGGTCGACGCTAGCCATGCCGTGTTTCGGCGACTGGCGGCTGCGGTTACCGTTCGGTCACCACCTGGTCACACCGCCGGGGCGAGGTCGAGAGGGGCCGGTAACACGCCCGACACATGAGGCTCGCGATAGCGCTCGAGCACGATGTCGACCAGCTCCGACGGCACAGGTTCACCGTCGGAGAGCAACGGGGCGGTCGTGACGTCGCCACCGGCGGCCGCCGCGAGGTCGGCGAAGTAGCCAGGAGCGAGCAGGTAACTGACGACCACGACCCGCGTGGCGTCGTCCGTTCGGGCCCGAGCCACCGCCGATTTCAGCTCGGGCTGAGCGGCGGAGATGAAGGCGGCCGTAAGGGGTCGGCCGATCCGATCGGCGAGGGCGGCGGCGATCGCCCGGCAGTCCTCGACCGCCCGCCCGTCGCTGGATCCAGCCGCCGCGAGCACGACGGCGTCGCCGGCCGCGAGCGGAATGTCGGCGAGCCGGCGTTCGAGGATCGACACGAGTCGCGGGTCCGGCCCGAGGGCGCTAGCGACGACGACAGGGTTCGCCGCGGCCTTCGCGTCGCGCGCGAGATCGACCCGCACGTGATACCCCGCCGACAGCAGGAGGGGAACGACGACGACGGGTCCCGCCGGGATGGAATCGAGAACGGCGGGAACGTCAGGGGTCTGCACGTCGACGAAGGCCTCGCGCACGACGACGTCGGACGCCCGTGCGGCGACCGCCGAGACGAGTGCGGCGACCGCGCGTTGACCGGCGGGGTCGCTTGTTCCGTGGGACGCAGCGACGAGCACGGCGCCCGTCACTCGTCGTTTCCCTCGTCCGGCCGCGAGACGAGCACCTCGACCCGACCGGCGACGAACCGCACCGGGTAGCTGCCGAGCCCCGGTCCGTCGGCGCCGAGACGCTCACCGGACTCGAGGTCGTAGACCTCTTTGTGTAGCGGCGAAGCGATCGTCGCGCGGTCTCCGCGGGAACCGACGATGCCGCGTGACATGACGTACGCGTCGGCGACGGGATCGAGGTTGCCGACCGCGAACACGCGGTCGCCGGGCAGTCGCACAATGGCGACCTGGTGCCCTGAGACGAGTGCCGCCTCGCCCCAGAACGGCTCGAGGTCGTCGAGGCCGCAGACATCCATCCATAGGGCGGCGATGGCCGTCGTCGCGGTATCGGTCATCGCACACTCCTCACAGCTCGTGTGCTGCGGAGCCTAGGCAACCCGCGTTTCGGGGAATCGCATCTGCCGTGTCGAACGTGTGACAACTGCCTCACAACCGCTGCCCGGAGCGGTGAGGCGTCAGTCACACATCGTTACACGGGTGCAACGGCGACGAAATGCGGGCCGCTTACGGTTGACGGCAACGGCCACGGAGGAAACACATGAGCCAGCACGATGGCACCCCTCGGCGCGTGGTCGTCGTCGGCGGTGGCCCCGCGGCCCATCGTCTCGCCGACGCGATCGCCGCACGTGACGCGTCCGACGGGTCCATCGACCTCGACGTCACGGTGCTCGGCGACGAGCCCCACCTGCCGTACGACCGCGTCGCGCTGTCCCGTCGACTCGATGACCCGACGGCCGACCTGACGCTCGCGGAGGGCACGGTGTGGGGGCATCCCGCCATCCGCTACCGCGGCGGAAGCGCAGTCGTCGCGATCGACCCGGCGGCCCGAACCGTCAACCTCGCCGGCGGCGAAGTCGTCGATTACGACGAGCTGGTGCTCGCCACCGGCTCCCGCGCGACGGTTCCCGACATTCCGGATGCCGACGCAGGCCGGGTTTATCGAACGATCGACGACGTCGACGCCATCGTCGCCGAGATGCTCGACCTGCGCACCAGCCTCGGTCGCTCCCCGAATGTCGTCGTCGTCGGCGGCGGCCTGCTCGGGCTCGAAGCGGCAGGCGGTCTCGCCCGGCTCGGCGGTCGCGTCACCGTCGTGCATTCGGGTGCCTGGCTCATGTCGGCGCAGCTCGATGAAGGTGCTGGCCAGGCTCTCGGCCGACTCATCCGGGCACAGGACATCGAACTCGCCCTCGGAACGCGCCCCTCGGCGGTCACGCTCGCGCCGTCGGGTCGCGTCATCGGGGTTTCGCTGGGCGACGGGCGTTCGCTGCACGCCGACCTCGTCGTCTTCGCGATCGGGATCTCCCCGCGTGACGAGCTCGCTCGCGCCGCGGGGCTCGAGATCGGCCCGCGTGGCGGAGTCGTCATCGACGCGAGCTGCGCCTCGTCGGCACCCGGGGTCTGGGCCATCGGCGAAGTCGCGAGCATCGACGGGGTCTGTGTCGGGCTGGTTGCCCCGGCCAACGCGATGGCCGAGGTGGTCGCCGATCGCCTGTCGGGCGGCGCCGCCGAGTTCCCCGGCATCGACGACGCCACCAAGCTCAAGTTGTCGGGGGTCGAAGTCGCCTCATTCGGCGATGCGCTCGCCACCTCCCCCGGCGCCCTCGAAGTCGTCTACGCCGACCCGGCACGCGGCCTGTACCAGAAGGTCGTCGTCTCCGACGATGCGACGACCCTGCTCGGCGGCATGTTCGTCGGCGACGCCGCGCCGTACACCTCGCTGCGGCCGCTGCTCGGTCGGGAGCTTCCCGCGGAACCGGGCGCCTACCTTTCAGCCGCGGGAGCCGAACCGCCGGCCGGTGGCGAACTGCCCGACGACGCGCCGCTGTGTTCGTGCAACAACATCTCGGTCGGCACCGTACGTGCGGCGGCCCGTGGAGACCATGGCAATCACGGCGAGGCGTGCACCGACCTCGGCGCACTCAAGACCTGCACCCGCGCTGGCACCCAGTGCGGCTCGTGCGTTCCGCTCGTCAAGAAGATCCTCGAAACCGAACTGAGCAAGGCCGGGATCGCCGTGTCGCGGGCACTCTGCGAACACTTCGAGCTCAGCCGCAGCGAACTCTTCGAGTCGGTGCGCATCCTCGAACTCACGTCGTTCGAGCAGATCCTCGAACGCTTCGGCACCGGTTACGGCTGCGACATCTGCAAACCGGCCGTGGCCTCGATCCTCGCGAGCCAGCACTCGGAGTACATCCTCGACAGCGGCCGCGGCGCGCTCCAAGATACCAATGACCGCGCGCTCGCCAACATGCAGAAGGACGGCACCTATTCGGTCGTACCGCGCATCCCGGGCGGCGAGATCTCCCCCGAGAAGCTCCGGGTCATCGCCGAGGTCGCCGCCCAGTTCGACCTCTACACGAAGATCACCGGCGGCCAGCGGATCGACATGTTCGGCGCGCGGCTCGAGCAGTTGCCCGACATCTGGCGCATCCTCGTCGACGCCGGCTTCGAGTCGGGTCACGCGTACGGCAAGGCGCTGCGCACGGTGAAGTCGTGCGTCGGCTCGACCTGGTGCCGGTTCGGCGTGCAGGATGCCGTCGGCATGGCGATCGAGCTGGAGTTGCGCTACCGCGGGCTGCGCTCGCCGCACAAACTCAAGTTCGGGGTCTCCGGCTGCGCGCGGGAGTGCGCCGAAGCCCGGGGCAAAGACATCGGCGTGATCGCCACCGACACCGGGTGGAACCTCTACGTCGGCGGCAACGGCGGATTCCAACCCGTGCATGCCGCACTGCTGGCGCAGGATCTCGACCACGAGACGCTCATCCGCTACATCGACCGGTACCTGATGTACTACATCCGCACCGCGGACCGCCTGCAGCGCACGGCGCGCTGGCAGGAGGAGCTCGAGGGCGGGCTCGAGCACGTTCGCGCGGTGGTCTGCGACGACAGCCTCGGCATCGGCGCCGACCTGGACCTCGCGATGGCGGAACACGTCGACAACTACGAGGACGAGTGGGCGGCAACCCTGCGCGACCCGGAGCGGCTGCGCCGGTTCCGGTCGTTCGTCAACGCGCCAGAGACGACCGATCCCGGCGTCGTGCAGGTGCGCGAACGCGGGCAACCGCGCCCGGCCACCCCCGAAGAGCGCCAATCGGCTGAACGCGAGTCGGTGCTCATCGCGGGCGCCACGATCCCCCGGCGGGAGGCGGACTGATGGAACTCGACCTCGATCTCGCCGGACGCACGGTGCTCATCGTCGGCGGCGCAGCATCCGCGCGACTCGCCGTCGCCCGCTTCGTGCACGCGGGCGCGGCGGTGTCGATCACCACCCGCGAGGCCGCGGACGGATGCCGACCCGTCGACCGTCCGAAACACCTCGCCGGCTGGCGCGACCTCGTCGACGGCATGGACCTCGTCGTGCTCGTCGATGCGGATGCCGACGAGGAGCGGATGATCAGGACGGCCGCCGGTCGACGCACCTGGATCCTCCGCGAGACGCCGGCCCCGGCGGAGCCGATCGGAACCGTGACCCTGATCGGCGGGGGTCCCGGCGACGACGGACTGCTGACTCTTGCCGCCCGCGATGCCCTCGCCCGCGCGGATGTCATCTACGTCGACCGACTCGCCCCACAGCAGCGGTTGCGCGAATTCGCGCCAGGAGCCGAGATCGTGGATGTCGGCAAGTCGCCCGGCCACCACGCGATCCCACAACACGAGATCGAACGGCTCATCGTCGCGAGCGCCCTCGAAGGCCGCACCGTCGCCCGACTCAAAGGCGGCGACCCGTACGTGTTCGGCCGCGGCGGCGAAGAGGTCGCCGCCTGCCGCGCGGCCGGTGTGCCGGTGACCGTGATCCCGGGCGTGACGAGCGCGATCGCGGTTCCTGCGGCCGCGGGCATCCCCGTCACCTACCGCGAAGTCAGCCGCATGTTCACCGTCGTCTCCGGCCATGCGCCACTCGACGACGCGCAGCTCGCACACCTCGCCGGCCTCGGCGGCACGATCGTCGTACTCATGGGGGTGAGCAACCTCCCGCATCTGACCGCCGGACTGGCCCGGCTCGGGATGCGCGCCGACATGCCCCTCGCGATCATCGAACGCGGAATGCAGCTGTCGCAACGCACGACCGTGACCACCGTCGGCGAGGCGACCGAGGTGAGCGGCGCGCTGCAGATCGCGTCGCCTGCCGTCATCGTCGTCGGCGAGGTCGTACGCTTGATGCACGACGGCGAGGAAGCTGACCGGATCTCCCGGGACGTGATCGCCCTCGCCGGCGAGTAGCACCGTTCCGCCCATGGACGGAGTGAACGTGGCCGATGTCGAGACGGACGCGGGTTTCGCCGCGGGTTTCCGCCCCGACCAACTCGATGGATTCCGCATCGGCGTCACCTCCGACCGCCGCAGCGAAGACCTCATCGCCGCATTCGAGCGGCGTGGCGCGGAGGTGCTGCACGCGCCCGCGATCCGCATCGCCGCCGTCGATGACGACGCCGAACTGACCCGCGACACCGCAGCGATCATCGAGGCGCGGCCGGATCTGCTGCTCGCCACCACCTCGTATGGGGTGCGGCGGTGGTTGGAAGTCGCCGACGCCGCCGGCCTCGGCGCCGAACTCACCGAAGTGCTCACCCGGGCCCGCATCCTCGTGCGCGGTCCGAAGGCGCGCGGGGCAGTGCGCGCCGCTGGGCTCGAAGATTCGGGGATGAGCGTCGACGAGACGACCGCGTCGCTCGTCGACCAGGTACTCGCGGAGGGCGTCGCGGGGCTCACGATCGCCATACAGCTCCACGGGTTTCCCGATGTCGAGCAAACCGACCGCCTCCGCGACGCCGGCGCCCGCGTGCTCACCGCGGCACCCTACCGCTGGAGCCTCCCCGAGGACTCGACCCGCGTGCTGCGGCTCGTTGACGCGATCTGCACGGGCTCCGTCGACGCGGTGACCTTCACGAGCGCTCCCGCGGTGGACGCTCTACTCGCGACGGCCGAGCAGGCGGGAAAGCTGGGCGCGGTGCTCGACGCGTTCGCCGACGGCGTCACCGCTGCCGCCGTCGGTCCGGTCACGGCGGCGCCGCTCGAAGCGGCGGGAATCCGGCCGATCGCGCCCCACCGATTCCGCATGGGCGCCCTCATCCGGCTCGTCTGCGAGCACCTTGAAACCACGGCGATCCGTCGCGTGACGACCCCGCGCGGCAGCATCGAACTGCGGGGCCGCCTCGTCGTGGTCGACGGTCGCAGCGCCTCCCTCTCGCCGACGAGCCTCGCCCTGTTCCGGCTGCTGCTCGCCGAGCCGGGACGCGTCGTCGCCCGCTCCGAACTCGCGACTGCGCTGCCCGAGGATCCCGACGATCACGCCGTCGACATGGCGATCAGCCGCCTGCGCCGCTCACTCCCGGTGCCCGACCTGATCGCGACGGTCATCAAACGCGGCTACAGCATCCCGGTCAACAGCGACTGAGCTGCACGAACGACGCGCCCCCGGAGTCAGCTCGCTCCTCGCGGCGGGGGAAAGAGCTTCGGGGCGGGAGTAGTTTCCCCCGCCCCGAACCCGCGGCTCCAGCCGCGGCGCAATTCGATTAGCGCGCGGCGCTGCCCTCGACGTAGTCCGAGTCCTGCTGCTTCCAGGCGAAGAGCGCACGCAGCTCCCGGCCGGTGGTTTCGATCGGGTGCGCGGCACCCTTAGCCCGCAGTTCAAGGAACTCGGGGGCGCCGGCATCCTGGTCGGCGATGAAGCGCTTCGCGAACGCACCCGACTGGATGTCGGCGAGCACCGCCTGCATGTTCTGCTTCACCGACGGGTCGATGAC
>CAZCEE010000078.1:0-8645 GCA_964497165.1 uncultured Schumannella sp.
GGTAACGGATGCCGGCCTTCGGTCGCGGGACGCGAGTGGTCGGCGAGTTCGGTGTCGAGGTCGACGAAAACGGCGCCCGGGATGTGACCGGCGAGATACGCCGGGCGACCGTCCGGCCGGTCGAGCTGCCAGCGCACGTCGAGGATGCTGACACCGCCCAGCACCCCGTGGAGGTCGCGGGCGGTGATCAGATGCGGCGTCGCGGTCATGGTGCTCAGGGTAGGCGTCGCAACCGGGGTTGACGCCGTGCCTGGGGAGAGCTAACGTACAACCAAATGGTTGTACAAATCGAGCTGAGCGACCCCGAGGTCGACCGCATCTTCCACGCCCTCGCCGATGCGACGCGGCGTGACATCGTGCGACGCACCCTCACCGGCGACGCGTCGGTGAGCGAACTCGCGGCGGCGTACACCATGTCATTCGCTGCCGTACAGAAGCACGTCGCCGTACTGGAGGGAGCCGGACTCGTGACCAAAGAGAACCGCGGGCGCTCCCGCATCGTGCGCGCTGACCCCGCAACGATCGCCCGCGCCCGCCAACTCCTCGACCGTTACGCCGAACTCTGGCGCGGCCGCATCGACAGACTCGACGCCCTGCTTTCCGAAGACGACGACTGAACACCACAAGAAGAAGGAGCACCACCATGCCTGTGACCTCCGTCACCACCGACCCCGAGGCGCTCACCATGACGCTCGTGGCAGACCTCCCCGTGCCCGTCGAGCGGCTCTGGGCGGCGTTCGCCGACCCTCGACAGCTCGAACGTTTCTGGGGGCCTCCCGGATATCCGGCGACGTTCGACACCTACGACCTGCGCCCCGGCGGCCTCGCGCACTACTGGATGACGAGCCCCGAGGGTGAGCGGTTCCACGGCCGATGGGAGTTCGCCGAGGTCGAAGCCCCGAGCCGCATCGTCGTGCTCGAGTCCTTCGCCGACGCGCAGGGCGAGGTCGACGCCTCGATGCCGACGGGACGAATGACGTTGACGTTCGAGAGCACGCCCGGCGGATCGCGCGTCACCGCGGTGTCGGCCTCCGAGACGCCGGAGGCGCTCGAGCAGGTGCTTGCCATGGGGCAGGCCGAGGGGATGCGCCAGGCGATCGGGCAGCTCGACACCGTGCTCGCCGACCTGCGCGAGTACGCGCTCGGCAAGGGCACGGTCACGACGATCCTCGACGACACCCACGTGCGCATCACGCGGGCCTTCGAGGCGCCGCGCCACCTGCTCTGGCGGGCGCACACCGAACCCGAGCTGATGAAGCGCTGGCTTCTCGGACCCGACGGGTGGATCATGACGGTCTGCGAAGTCGACCCCACCCCGGGCGGCGCCTACCGGTACGCCTGGGAGCCGGTCGACGGCACCCCCGGGCAGGGCTTCGGCTTCGACGGCGAGACGCTGGTGTTCGAGCCGGAGCGCCGCATCGTCACCACCGAGCGCATGACCGGTGCCGACTTCCCGGCGACGACCAACGACCTGTCGTTCGCCGAAGACGATGGCGTGACGCTGCTGACCCTGCTCGTCACCTACGCCGATGCGGCGCAGCGCGACGCCATCCTGGCCACCGGCATGACCGACGGCATGGAGACCAGCTACCAGCGGCTCGAGCGGGAGCTCGTCACCACCGGCTGAGCCATAAGCTGGGCGGCTGATGTCTCCCACCGACCTCGAGATCACCTACCCGCCGGAGCTGCCTGTCAGCCAGGTGCGGGACGAGATCGCGCGCGTCATCGCGGCCAACCAGGTCGTCATCGTCGCGGGCGAGACGGGGTCGGGTAAGACGACGCAGTTGCCGAAGATCTGCCTCGAGCTCGGGCGCGAGAAGATCGGGCACACCCAGCCGCGGCGCATCGCCGCACGGTCGGTGGCCGAACGGATCGCTTCGGAGTTGGGCGTCGAGCTCGGCGGTGTCGTCGGCTACCAGGTGCGTTTCGACGACCGGTCGGCGCGCGACACCCGCGTGAAGCTGATGACCGTCGGGGTTCTGCTCGCCGAGCTGCAACGCGACCGCGATCTGAAGCGCTACGACACGATCATCATCGACGAGGCGCACGAACGCTCCCTCACGATCGACTTCCTGCTCGGCTACCTCGCCCAACTGCTGCCCCGCCGACCCGACCTCAAGGTGATCGTCACGTCGGCGACGATCGACCCCGAGTCGTTCGCGAAGCACTTCGCGGCCCCCGACGGCACCCCGGCCCCGATCGTCGAGGTGAGCGGACGCACCTATCCGGTCGAGATCCGATACCGCCCGTTGGTGTCTGAGCGCATGGATGACGAAGAGGGCGAGCCGGTCGAAGACCTCGACTACCTGCAGGGAATTGGGGCCGCGCTCGACGAACTCGCGCGGGAGGGCGACGGCGACGTGCTGGTGTTCCTGTCGGGTGAAGCCGAGATCCGGGATGCGCAGGATGCGCTCTCAAGCCGCCCGCACACCGAGGTTGTGCCGCTCTACGGGCGGCTGTCGTCGGCCGAGCAGCACCGGGTGTTCGACACGAAGCGCGCCCCCGGCATCCGTCGTCGGGTGGTGTTGGCCACCAACGTCGCCGAGACGAGCCTCACCGTGCCGGGCATCAAGTACGTGGTGGATGCCGGCACTGCACGCATCTCGCGGTACAGCCCGCGCGCCAAGGTGCAGCGGCTGCCGATCGAGGCGATCAGCCAGGCATCCGCCAACCAGCGCTCGGGGCGGGCGGGCCGCACGAGCGACGGCGTCGCGATCCGGCTGTATGCCGAAGACGACTTCGCGAAGCGGCCCGAGTACACCGATCCCGAGATTCTGCGCACCGACCTCGCCGCCGTCATCCTGCAGATGATGGCGCTCGGCCTCGGCGACATCATGGCGTTCCCGTTCCTTCAGCCGCCCGACCAGCGCGGGGTGCGCGACGGTCTCGACCTGCTCGCCGAGCTCGGTGCGACGGAGGGTGGTCGGCTCACCAAGACCGGGCGGATGCTGTCCCAGCTACCGGTGGATGTCAGGTTCGCGCGCATGCTCGTCGAGGCGAAACAGCACGGGGTCGTGCGCGAAGTGGCCGCGATCGTCGCGGGGCTGAGCATCCAGGATCCGCGCGAACGGCCGCTCGAGAAGCGCCCGCAGGCCGATCAGCAACACGCGCGCTTCGTCGATCCGACGAGCGACTTCGTGACGCTGCTCAACCTCTGGAATCACCTCGAGAAGGAGCAGAAGGAGCGTTCGAGCAGCGCCTTCCGCCGGATGTGCAAGGCCGAGTACCTCAACTACTTGCGGGTACGCGAGTGGCATGACCTGTTTCGCCAGGTTGTCCGGGCCGCGAAGCCGCTCGGCCTCTCGGCAGGAAACCCGTCGACGGATGCGGACGCCATCCACCGGTCTCTTCTCGCCGGGCTACTGTCACGGCTCGGAATGCGCGACCGCGAGAAGCGCGACTTCCTGGGGGCGCGCGGGCAGCGCTTCATGGTGTTTCCCGGCTCGGCGCTCGCGAAGAAGACGCCCGAGTTCGTGATGGCCGCCGAACTCGTCGAGACCAGTCGGTTGTTCGCCCGCACCGTCGCCGCGGTCGATCCGGCGTGGGCCGAGAAACTTGCGGGTGACCTCGCGAAACGGTCGTACTCCGAGCCACATTGGGCGAAGAAGCAGGGTTCGGCGGTCGCATTCGAACGGGTGACGCTCTTCGGGTTGCCGATCGTCGCACGACGTACGGTGCAACTCGGGCGCATCGATCCGGTCGAGGCGCGGGAACTGTTCCTGCGCCACGCGCTGATCGATGGTGATTGGCCGTTCGTCATCCGCGGCAACGGGTTGTACGACTTCGACCGCGCCAACCGGGCCTTGCGGGCCGAGTTGGGCGAAGTCGAAGAACGCACCCGGCGCCGCGACATCCTCGTCGATGACGAAGCGGTGATCGAGTTCTACGACGCCCGCATCCCGCGCGAGATCACCGAGGTGCGGGCCTTCGAGCGCTGGTGGAAGGACACCTGCGCCGCCACCCCCGAACTGTTGACGATGACCCGCGCCGACCTCCTCGACGAGGATGATGACGCCCTCGACCCCCACGCGTTCCCCGACCGGCTTCACGGCTTCGCGCTCCGCTACCGTTTCGAGCCGGGCGCGCCCGACGATGGCGTTACCGTCGAGATCCCCGTCGAACGGCTGGCAGCCGTGGATGGCGCCCCGTTCGAGTGGCTCGTGCCGGGTCTTCGTGAGGAGCTGGTCACGGCGCTGCTGAGGGCGCTGCCGAAGGCGATTCGCAAGAATGTGGTTCCTGCCGCCGATTGGGCGCGGCGGTTGCTCCCCACCCTGAATCTCGACGGACCCCTGCTGCCGGCGCTCGCCGCCGCAATCCGCGCCGCGACGCACACGGTTGTCGACCCGGCGGCTTTCGAGCTCGACCGCGTGCCGGCGAACCTGCGCATGACCTACGCAGCGGTCGAACGCTCCGGAAAGCGTCTGGGCACCTCGAAGTCGCTGCCCGACCTGCGGGAGCGGTTCGCCGAGAAGACCCGCGAGACGGTCGCGAAGGTCACGGCGCGTGCGACGCCCGGCCGGGGGCTCGAACGCACCGGCCTCACGACCTGGGACATCGACACCCTCCCCGCGGTCGTCGAGGCGGGCGGAGTGCGCGGGTACCCGGCGCTCGTCGATGCCGGCGCGTCGGTGGCGGTGCGGGTGTTCGCGACCGAGGAGGAGGCCGCGACAGCGCACCCGCGGGGCGTGCTGCGGCTGCTCGCCCTGACGGTGCCGAACCCGGTGAGCTACGTGCGCGACCACCTCACCGGGCCTGAGAAGCTCGCCCTCGCCGCGAGCCCTTACCCGTCGACCGCCGCCATCTGGGACGACGCGCTACTGGCGACCCTCGCCGCGGCTGCGGGCGACCGGGCACCCCGAGACCCGGCTGCCTTCGAAAGCCTGCGCACCGAAGTCTCGGCCAACCTCGTCGACGCCCTCTTCGACACCGTCGCCCTGATCGCGAAGGTGCTGACTACCGCGCGGGAGGTCGATCGCGCGATCACCGCGGCATCCTCTCTCGCCTTCATGGGCCCGCTCACCGACGCGCGCGGTCAACTGCAGGCACTCGTGCATCCCGGGTTCGCGGGAATCGCCGGGCTCGCGCGTCTGCGCCGGATGCCGGTCTACCTCGGCGGCGTCCTGCACCGGGTGGCCCGGCTCGCCGACAACCCCGGACGCGACCGCTCCTGGCAGACCGAGGTCGAGCAGGCCGAAAACCTCTACCTCGACGCCGGCGGCACCCTGCCGCTCACGCCCGGCACGCCCGAGCGGCTCGCGGAGGTGCGCTGGATGCTCGAAGAGTTGCGGCTCTCGTTGTTCGCGCAGCACCTCGGCGCGGCGGGGCCCGTCTCGGTGCCGCGCATCAGAAAAGCCCTCGCCTGAACCCACTACGCAGGTAGCGTTGCGGCCATGCTGTCCGATCTCGCCATCTCGCGCGCTGCGGCCCGTCGTCCGCTTGAGGCTGTTGCCGCCGATATGGGCATCGGCCCCCACCTGCTGGAACCACACGGACCCGCGGCGTCGAAGATCTCGCTCGCCGCGATCGATGAACTCAAGGACCGTCCGCAGGCCAAGTACGTCGTCGTCACCGCCATCACGCCGACTCCCCTCGGCTCGGGCAAGACGACCACCACCGTCGGACTCGGCCAGGGTTTCAAGCACATCGACAAACTCGGGATCGTCGCCATCCGGCAGCCGTCGATGGGGCCGACGTTCGGCATCAAGGGGGGAGCCGCTGGGGGCGGCTATTCCCAGGTGGTGCCGATGGAGGCCCTCAACCTTCACCTGACCGGCGACATGCATGCCGTCACCGCCGCCCACAATCTGTTGTCGGCGATGATCGGCAACCACATCCACAAGGGCAACGCCCTCGGGTTCGACCCCCACCAGATCACCTGGCGACGCGTGCTCGACATCAACGACCGTGAACTGCGCAGCATCGTCACCGGGCTCGGCGGCGTGGATGATGGCAATCCGCGTCAGACCGGTTTCGACATCTCCGCGGCCAGTGAAGTGATGGCGTTGCTGTCGTTGTGCACGTCGTTGCGGGATCTTCGCGAGCGGATGGGGCGCATCGTCGTCGGCTACACCCGCGACGGCGAACCGGTGACGGCCGAGATGCTCAAAGTCGCCGGCGCCATGACGGTGATGCTCACCGACGCCATCAAGCCGAACCTGATGCAGACGGTCGAGCAGACGCCGGTGCTCGTGCACTGCGGTCCGTTCGGCAACATCGCGACCGGCAACTCCTCGGTCATCGCCGACCTGATCGGCATCCATGCCGGCGATTACCTCATCACCGAGGCGGGGTTCGGTGCCGACATCGGCGCAGAGAAGTTCTTCAACATCAAGTGCCGTGCCTCCGGGCTGACGCCGGATGCCGCCGTCGTCGTCGCGACAGTGCGTGACCTGAAGACCCACTCGGGCAAGTACCGAGTCGTCGCCGGCCGACCGCTGCCCCCCGAGATGCTCGCCGAGAATCCCGACGACGTGCTCGCCGGCGCGGCGAACCTGCGCCGGCAGATCGCCAACGTCCGACGGCACGGGGTGACGCCGGTCGTCACCGTGAACGCCTTCCCCACCGACCACGACAGTGAGCATCGGGCGATCCTCGACGTCGCCGCCGAGGAAGGGGTGCGCGCCACGATCAGCCACCACTTCACGAAGGGCGGCAAGGGTGCCGTCGAGTTGGCGGAGGCGGTGGCGGAGGCCTGCGCTGAGCCGTCGGACTACCACCGGCTCTACCCCGACGAACTTCCCCTGGTCGAGAAGATCAAGGTGATCGCGCGCGAGATGTACGGCGCCGACGGATTGGATGTCTCGCCCCTGGCCGCTCGGCAACTCGAGAAGTACGAGCGGGCGGGCTTCGGCAACCTGCCGGTGTGTATCGCCAAGACCCACCTGTCCTTGTCGGACGACCCGAGCATCAAGGGGGCACCGACCGGGTGGCGACTACCGGTCCGTGAGGTGCGTGCATCGATCGGGGCCGGGTTCATCTACCCGATCTGCGGTGACATGCGCACCATGCCCGGGCTCTCGTCCTCGCCCGCGGCGGAGATCATCGATATCGATGAGAACGGCGAAATCGTCGGCTTGTCCTGATCGCCGGATCCGGCTGGTTGCCTACCCCGCAGGTGCAGGGGAGCGGCGCCGTCGCACGATGAGCGCGGCGCCGAGCGCGAGCGCTCCCACCCCGAGGGCGACAGCCGGTCCCGGAACCGTTCCGGTTGCCGGAAGCACCGCAGCGACAACGATCTGCTGGCTGCTCACGGCATCCGGCGCGACGCCGTTGCTCGCGGTCACCTCGAACGTGTAGGTCCCGGGAGTCGTCGGGGTTCCGGTGATCGCCCCGGTTGTGGAGTCCAGAACGAGTCCCGGCGGCAACGCACCGCCTGTCACGGCATAGGTCGGTAGCGGCGTCCCCGTCGCAGTGACGTCCGAGGTGTACGGCGTGCCGACCGTGGCGGTCGGGGCGGCCGTCCCGGTGATCACCGGGCTGGCCGAGACCGTGCCCGCTGCGCAGGTCCCCGGGTCGGTAATCACGTTGGTGTCGAGTGTCACCGCTCCTGTCCTGGCCAGCAGCCGACCCGTGATGTCGGCGTCGGTGGTCGCCGTGACCGAGACGTTGGCCATGACGGTGCCGAAGAACGTTGAGCCGCTTCCGAGCGTCGCCGAGCTGCCGACCCGCCAGAACACATTGCACGCAGTCGCCGGGCCGTTGACGACGATGGTGCTTCCGGACGACGTGATGAGCGTGCTCGCGGCCTGGAACACCCAGACCGAATCGGCGTCACCGCCTGTGAGGGTGAGCGTGCCGGAAAGGGAAAGCGTGTCGCCCGAGTAGACCCCGGGGATGAGCGAGAGGCCGACGAGGTCGCCCAGGCCCGAAGTCGTGGGGGTGAGACCCGACGCGACGCCGTATGCCGTCGTGAGATCGTTCTGCGCCGACAGGGCGGTGGCGTCAGCGGCGTGCTGCACACCGCCATGCGTCCCGGGCGGGAAGCCGTCGATCGCGGAACCCGCGTAGACTCCGACGTCGCCCCACACCACCGATGGCCCGGTGTTGGTGACGGTGGAGGACCCCAGCACCGAGAACGGCGCTGCGGTGCCCAGATCGATCGGTCCGTCGATCGTCGTGTCCGCTGCGGCGGAGGCCGCTGGGGAGAGCACCAGAACGAGCGTCGCGAGACCGAACATCGCAAGTGCGACGCCGCTCCCTGATCGATTGCGGTTGATGCGTCCCATGCCGAGCCCCCCGGCCGCTGCCGAAGCAGCTTCATTCGCGGTGCTCCCCGACCGAGCACACACTCCTGCGTGGCACGGTACACCCGAGTGCCGTCGAAAGCGACGACCGTGGAGGAACCACCCAGATTCAGCGCGCGCGGGGCGCTACTCCTTCTTCGACCCCGCGGACTTGGCGTTCGACTCGTACGAGGTGTTCGTCGACTCGAAGAAGTTCACCAGTTGCAGGGTGTCGTTGGCCGTCGCCATCCACTTCGCCGGGTTGGTGACGTTGTACTCGGTCTCGAACCCGAGCTCTTCGAGGCGGCGATCGGCCAAGTACTTCACGTACTGGTTGATGTAGTTCGCGTTCAGCCCGAGGATGCCGTGCGGCAGGAGGTCGCGGTTGTACTCCTCCTCCATCTCGACGGCGTCGAGGATCTT
>CAZCEE010000079.1:0-8556 GCA_964497165.1 uncultured Schumannella sp.
TCGCCGACGAGAAGCGCCCGCTGTCGGCGATCTCGCTTGCCGAAGTGCTTGCGACGAGCGACGTGCCCGGGGGAGTGGTCAACGTGCTCACCGGGTCACCCGCCGAGATCGCGCCGTGGCTCGCCGCACATGCCGACGTCAACGCGCTCGACCTCACCGGCGCGGGCGATCTCGACTGGGTCGACCTCGAAATCGCCGCCGCCGACACCCTGAAGCGCGTCATCGCGCCGGAGCCCGGCATCCCGGCCCTCACCCTCGGCCGCATCCTCGCGTTCACCGAAACCAAGACCGTCTGGCACACCAAGGCCCTGATTTGACTCGCGAAGTGCCCATTTCTGCCGCATGTGGAGCCTGTCGCGCGGCAGAAACTGGCATTTCGCGGGTCGACCGACCCCCGAACATCACGGAATGGTGTACGTGAGGTAACGGAACGGTAACGGGCGTGCTATCGTCGTCGGCATCCGCAGAGTCGCGGGTACCCGCTACCCGAGGGCGATGTCATGGCGACAATGTCGACCAGCGTGCGTGCCGACCGGCACCTGCTGCGGCTGAGCGCCGCCGCCCTGGTCACCGTCGCATCGGTCGCCGTGCTCGTGCTCGCCCCCGGCGCGACGAACGCGTACGCGGCGAACCTGATGGGGCCGCTGCGCTCTCCCGGTGAGGCGGCGTTCATCGCGGCGCACCGCGGCGACCGGACGAGCGCTCCCGAGAACACGGTGCCGGCCTTCGAGTCGGCGGTCGCGCGTGGTACCGACTTCCTCGAGGTCGACCTGCAGCTCACCGTCGACGGCTACCCGGTGATCATGCACGACGCGACCGTAGACCGCACGACAACGGGCACCGGCGCGGTCGCCGACCTCACGCTCGCCGAGATCCGCACCCTCGACGCCGGCTCCTGGTTCGCGCCGGCGTTTGCCGGACTGCAGGTGCCGTTGTGGGGGGAGTTCCTCGACATCCTGACCCGGGCGCCCGAGGTGACCGCTTTGGTCGAACTCAAATACGAGTGGACAGCGGATGACGTCGAGACCCTCCTGAGTGCCATCTACTTCCGGGGTGTGCAGGACCGCATCGTGTTCGCGTCGTTCTCACCTGCAACGGTGACGGCTCTGCAGGACACGGCCCCCGTCATCCCGCGGGTGCTGATCCGCCGGGTGCTGCCGCTCGACCCGGTCGCTGTCGCACAGCGCTACGACGCCATCGCGATCATGACGCGATCGTCGGCCCTCACCGAGCGGCCGGAGGCCGTGGAACAGATGCACGCCGCCGGCCTCGGCGTATTGCTCTACACCCTCAACAGCGAGGAGCGCTGGGGCGAGGCCCTCGCCTACGGGGTGGATGGCATCGTCACCGACAAGCCGTCGGCGCTCGACGCCTGGATCGCGCAGACCGCTCCGGGAACGTAACCGCGCGGGCTAGGCCGATTCGAGGAGGGCGCGATAGAACCGGATGCCGCGCAGGTAGGCGTCGACGCGGATCGACTCATCGATGGCATGCAACCCGGCGAGTTCGGATTTCGTCAACTCGAACGGCGTGAACCGGTACACCGCCGGCGTGAGCCGCGTGAAGTGCCGCCCGTCGGTCGCGCCGAGCATCGCGTACGGCACCGCGACCGCTTCGGGATGTGACAAGGCGAGCGCGTCGACGAGCCGCTCCCAGGGCCGACCTTCCGCGGGGGCGACCGGTCCGGGGTCGGAGCCGCGCACCACCCGCACCGCGATTCGCGGGTCGCCGATGTCGCGGCGGATGCGTGTGACCTCCGCGTCGAGCGTCGAGCCGATGACGATGCGCACGTTGACGGATGCAGTCGCAACTTCGGGCAACACGTTGTCGGCCGCCGCTCCGCGCAGCCGGGTCACCACCCGGGTCGTGCGGATGAGCGCGTTCGCCTCGTCGCTTCCGGATGCGAGCGCGCGCAACAGCACGGCACGAAAGAGCCGTGGGTGCCGGTACGCCAGCCCGAGCACGCCGCGTGCCCGAGAGGCGAGGGCAGCGAACATCGGGTACGCCGTCGGCGGCAGCCCGGCCGGCACCTGTCGCGACACCTTCTGGATGGCGCGGGCGAGCCGCACGGTCGCGGTCACCCCGGAGCGGGGCGGGCTCGACGCGTGTCCGCCCCGTTCGGTGGCCCGCAGTTCGATCGTCGCGATGCCCTTCTCGGCGATCCCGATGACGGCGGTCGGTTCGCTCACGCCGGGGAACTGCCCCTGCACGACCGCTCCGCCTTCGTCGAGCACGAAGTCGACGGCGACGCCGCGCCCGTGCAGCACCTCGACCGCTCGCTCGGCAGCCGCACCCTGAATCTCTTCGTCGCCGCCGAAACTCAGGTACACGTCGTGCTCGGGCACAAAACCGTGCGTCAGCAGATCCTCGACCGCCTCGAGGATGCCGGCGAGCGCCCCCTTGTCGTCGATCGCGCCGCGTCCCCACACCCGGCGCTCGCCATCCGGGTCACCCGTCAGGGCGGCGTCGAACGGCTCGTGCGTCCAGCCCGCCTCGTCGGCCGGCACGACATCCCAGTGCGCCATCAGGATGAGGGCGTCACCCGTCGTGCGGCCCGGCCACCGGTACAGCAACCCCGGTCCGTCGAGGTGCTCGAGCGTGAGGGCAGTGTGGATGCGCGGGTACAGTTCGGCGAGCAGCTCCGGGAAGCGCGCGAAGGCCGCCGCATCCTGCATGTCGCGGTCGTCGCGCGACACCGTCGGTACGCGGATGAGCGCCCGGAGGTGCTCTACGGCGGCGTCGGCATCCACCCCCCGAGCCTAGGTTCTCGGTGGTCGAGTAGCCGCCGGAGGCGGCGTGTCGAGACCCCGCCGTCGATATGCGCTCCCGCTGAGCCCGGGCAGGTCGTCGAATCGTCCCTCGATGAGAGCTTCCCGCTTGGCGCGTGACCAGTTCTGCACCTTCTTCTCAAGGGCGAAAGCGTCATCGACGAGCTGAAATTCGTGCGCCCACACCAGTTCGACGGGGCGACGGCGGCGGGTGTAAACGGCCCCTTCGTCCTCGGCGTGCTGTGCGAGGCGGCGTTCGAGGTCGCGAGTGCTTCCGACGTAGTAGCTGCCGTCGGCGCATCGGAGGATGTAGGTGAAGGGCATGGGACGCGTGGCGGAGGTGCGGCTGACGGTCTCCACAGAGCTCGTGCTTGTCCACAGGGTCTCGACACGCCGCCTCCGGCGGCTACTCGACCACCGAGGTCTGGCGCGGGCGCCTCCGGCGGCTACTCGACCACCGAGGGTGACGGTTAGGCGCGCGCGCCCTTCGCCCAGTTGATGACGACATCGTTCGGGCCGTCACCGAGTTTCGCGTGCAGTTTCGAGCCCGGGAAGAGCAGCGGCAGGGCGCTGTTCGGAACCCCGTTGCCGACCTGCACCTGGTAGCTCTCCGCGCCCTTGTCGACCGTCAGGGTGAGGGCCTGAACCGGGTCGCCCGCCGACGAGGTGAGCCCCATCGGCTGATTCGCGACGAGCACGACGGCGATGTCGGCACCGTTCTCGAGAGTCCACTTCGCGCTGTCGCGACCCTCGCCTGACTTCACCGTGACGTTCGGCACCTCTGAGGCGAAGTCGATCGCGACCTTGCTGCGGTCGGCCGGGTCGACGCGCACCGCGAGTGCGGTCTTGCCGGGCACGAGCTGCGGGATGTAGATCTCTTGAACGCTCTGCACGCAGGTCGCCGCGTAGGGTGCTTCGCCTTCGAGGTAGACCTGCAGCGAGAACGTGCACTTGCGCTCGACCAGTCCGTTGCCGAACTGCATCGTCGTGCCCGAGATGTCGACGCCGAGCAGGTCGGCGCGGCCGAGGGTGCCGGTGGTGAGGAGCTCACCGTCGGCGGAGCCGACGGCCGAACGGAAAGAGTCAGCGATGTCGTCGAAGAAGCCCATGGCCGACATCGTAGGGTTGCAGGGATGCCGTCCTCTAGCCCTCGCCCCGCCGGTCGCTACGGCTCAAAGCCCGACCCTGGCCATCGCCGTCTCGCGCTCGCCCCCGGACTGATTGCCGCGCTCGCCTTGCTGATCGGCGTGACGGTGTTGAACGACGGCCCGTTCACCGTCGTGCTGTACGTGGTCGCGATCTTCGCCGCGATCGTCGCGGTGTTCGCATTCCAGGCGAAACAGTGGTGGTGGTTGCCGCTGCTCGCCGTGATCGCCGTGGTCTGGAACCCGATCTGGCCGGTGCCGTTCGAGGGCGGGCTGTGGCAGGGCGCCCAGTACATAGCCGCGGTCGTCTTCCTGCTCGCAGGCTGGTTCATCAAGGTGCCGATTCCCGAAGATCAGCGCCGATGACGCTGCGGAGCCGCCTGAAGGCCTGGGCGCCGGTGATCGCCATGGGCGGGGTGCTCGTCGCCGGAGGCCTCGTCGCGATCCCGCTGGGTGGATGGGACACCGTCGTGCTGCAGAGCGCGGCGCTGCCGGAGCATCCGGTCGGTGAGCCGTACACCGGGCACCGGCTGAGTACCTCGATCGACGACATCTATCTCACCGACACCCATCCCGACGGCTACACCGAACTCGAACCGGGTACGACGTTCCTGATCGTGGTGGCGACGATGGAGAACGTCACCGCCGAGCCACAGCCGTCGCTCGGGTCGGCGTCGTTCTACGCGTTCACCCTGCCCGGTGTCGTCGAGCCGGATGTTCTCATCTCGGGCAGCACGACGTGGACCCGTCTCGTGCGTGACGGGGGCTCCGGATCGACTCTCAGCCCCGGGGTGCCCGACACCGTGCAGTTCATCTTCATGATCGATGCCGACCTCTACAAACCCGGCGACGAGGTGCGCATCGGCCTCACCGACGCGACCCCCGAAGAAGCCGACCTCTTCGATGGCACCCGGTGGGCGCGGCCGCATTTCGCGGTCGAGGTGCCCATCGTGATTCGGGAGCAACGATGAGGCGCGCGCTCGCCGTGCCCGCCGGGCTCGGGCTCTTGCTCCTCGCGTTCGGGGTCGCCTACTCGACCCCCGGCGACCCGCAGGTGCAGGCGCCGTTCGTGGTGACCGGCGGGCTGGGCGACCAGATCGTGTCGCAGCACCTCGTCGCGACCGTGAACGATGTCGAACTCGCCGAGGTGGTCGAGCTGAACTACTGGACCGGCACCACGTCCGGGGTCTGGCTCGTCGTGGATGCGACCGTCGAGGCGCGCATCGAGCGCACCGGGGTCGACGCGAACCTGTTCATCGCCGGGGTGCGCTACCCGAGCACGAACCGCACGAGCACCGACACCGTCGACGGTCGGGTCGCGGATGCCGGATTCCCTGTCACCGGGTCGATCCTCATCGAGCTGCCGGCCGACGTGCAGACGATGCCCGGGGCCGAGTCGGCGACCCTGAGGCTCAGCCCCGGAATCGACGCCCGACTCGACAGCGTGATCGAGCTGACGCTCGACCTCACACAGCTCGACGTCGCCGACCGGGTGCAACTCGAAACCCCGCGGGACGGCATCCGATGAGCGCGTGGCTGCGGCGCAACCGCTGGTTCCTCGTCGCGTTGGTCCTGCTGATTCCCGCGGCGATCGTGGTGTCGCTCGTGCCGCGCTGGTTCCCGTACCAAGAGATTCAGCCGCAACCGGAGGCCGTCGAGCTCGGTGAGACGGTGCGGTATTCGGGCGCCGACATCCAGCTCACCGCTCTTGAGCTGCTCGACGGCGCCGAGGTGAGTGCCGCGGCGGGGGCGGATGTCGTCGTCGCCACGTTCGCGATCGATGTGGTCGAACCGCCGGAGGTCGCGTGGTGCGAGGTGCGCATCGTGTCGAACGAGTCGGGTTTCGAGCGTTTCTGGGATTCCGAGCTGTTCGCCGACAGCGACTACGAGGTGCCCGACCGGTTCGAACAGACCTGTTCGCTGAGCGAGGTGGGCTCGTACGACCTGCAGATGACGTTCCTGGTGCCTCGCGGCGAGGTGCTGAACCCGGTGGTGGAACTCAGCTCGTCGGCTGGTCTGCCGCGGGTGCTGCGGCTGAGCTGACGACGTCACCGGCTTCGTCGATCAGCGCTTCCGCTTCGTCGCTGCGCAGCGCGTGGTCGAACGCGGCGGCCACGAGGCACACCTGAAGGACGCCCGTGATCGCCATGACGACGACCTCGACGGCGTCGCTCGCGCCGTACCACCAGCCGGTCTCGTGCGGTCCCAGCAGGCGGTAGATCACCAGGGTCAGCCAGGTTCCGGCGGCGGTGACGACGGCGAACGCCAGCAGGTAGGTGCCGAGAGCGATCGGGCCGGAGCGCCAGATGAGCCGTGCCGCGAGCGCGACCGGACCCCAGCGGTCGACCAGCCCGGCCGAGATTCTCGTGCCGATGCGCCGCAGCCACACCGGCATCCGCGACCACCGTTCGCTCGCCTTCGAAAGGTTCGCGGGCGCGGGGCGGATGCTGCGCGGCATCGTGCCGAAGTAGATGATGGATGCGATGGCGAGCCACGCGAGCGGGAGGGCGATCAGCGTGCCCGTCTGGCCGAGTGTCCAGCCGACGACATCGCCGACGGTGCCGAGCCAGGGCAGCGAGTCGATGATGCCGGCCCAGCCGTCGACGGCCCAGGCGAACATCCGCCGCGTCGCGAGCCACGGGGGGATCTGAGCGACCAGATCCTGAATGACGAGCAACAGCACCAGCACCCAGACGGCCTCGAGGTACGTGGCGACAGCGGCCGTCCAGCGCGGCAGCTTCGCGGCGAACCGGCCCAGAAGCCAGCGCAGGCCGAATGCGACGACGACAAGGGTTGCCGTCATGACGCTGAGCGGGATCGACGTGCTGGCGACATTGCCGCCGCCGAGCAGGTCGGCCTGCTCCAGTGCCGACCCGAAGAAGTCGAAAAGGTCGGTTCGAATGAGATTCCACGCGACGTAGAGCAGGAAGAACGGCAGGATGGCGGCGAGCAGCGTCTCGCGCCAACGCCGCGTCGCGCCCGGGGCCGCTTCGTCGACCTCGACGTCGTCGACGCGGCCGAGGTGCGGAAGCTCGCGCCGGACCGCGAGGTACATGCCGACGAATGCCGCGAGTTGGGCGAGGATCGCGAGCGGCAGGATGAGCAGCCCGAACAGGTCACTGGCGTTGGCCACGAATGCGGCAAGCCGGATGATCAGGGCGCGCAGCGTCCAACCGAGCAGGAACCAGGCGAGCAGGGCGGGCCAGCACCGCGCGAGGACTCTGAGGGCGGTGTAGAGCACAAGCGATCCTAACTGCGGCTTGCTGCGCTAGACTGATTCCGCTCCCCACCCACCGGTCAAGCCGGGTGAGGGTAGGTTTCGCGGAGCATGTCTTGGATCACACACGGTCCGCCTCACCGGCGGATCGCACAGCAGGCTCCCGGCTCAGGCGGGAGCCAAGGAGACCGATGAGCCCTTCCGGGCAGAGCAAGAGTCCTTCGGGGCAGAGGTCGTCGACCCGCAAGCGCTCGAACGCGCAATCGCAGCGGCGGCGTCAGCACCAGGACGAGACCGGCGTCATCCCGATCCTCGCGCGCACCGTGCGGGCGATTGAGAATTCCGCCGAGCGCGGCAAGGTGAACCCCTCGAACCGGGTCAAGTACCGCGTCGTCGCGGCGCTCGTGCGTGAAGAGCGCGCCCGCATCAAGACCGACACGGCACTGACGGATGCCGAGCGCACCAAAGAGCTCACCCGTCTCGACGGCATCGCGACGATCATGGCGAAGACCGCGTCGCGCGACACCTCCCTCATCCAGCTGCTGACGGACACCGCGCCGCTCACCCCGCAGGCCCAGGAGGCGAAGCGGGCGATGCTGCTCGAGGCCGGCGCCGAACTGTCGCCCGAAGACCTCATCGTCGTCACCGAAGGGCCCGCCGCACGCGACGACGAGAAGCACGTCGTTCCGCAGTCGGTGAAGCAGTACCAGATGGCGAACCCGTTCCTCGCGCCCGACTTCAGCTCGTCGACCGCGGCGAAGTCGTCGACCGCCGGCCGCCTGTCGAACTGGGAGCTCATCGAGCCGCTGTTCCGGTCGTTCGAGATGGGATCGGGGGGCGGTGCCGCGAGCATGGACCTGCCCGAATCCCGGTCGCTCGCCGCCGCGGGTGGCAAAGAGCTGATGCGGCACCAGGCGCGCTTCATCGAGAGCGCCCGCGCTGGCCACCGCACGTACCTGCTCGCCGACGAGCCGGGTCTCGGCAAGACCGCGCAGGCGCTCCTTGCCGCCGAAGCGTCGGGCACCTATCCGCTGGTCGTCGTCGTGCCGAACGTCGTCAAGGTGAACTGGGCGCGAGAGGTCGAGAAGTGGACGCCGCATCGCGTCGCCACCGTCGTGCACGGTGACGGTGACGACATCGACGCGTTCGCCGACGTCGTCATCGTCAACTACGAAGTACTCGATCGGCACGTCGCCTGGCTCTCCCGTCGCGGCTTCAAGGGAATGGTGGTCGACGAGGCCCACTTCATCAAGAACAAGGACTCGCAGCGGTCGAAGAACGTGCTGTCGCTGTCGAAGAACATCCGCGCAGGGCAGCCGAACGCCCTGTTCGTGGCGCTCACCGGAACGCCGCTGATCAACCAGATCGAAGACTTCAGGATGATCTGGCAGTACCTCGGTTGGATCGACGACAAGAAGCCGCTGAG
>CAZCEE010000080.1:0-8541 GCA_964497165.1 uncultured Schumannella sp.
GCAGCGCGCGGCGAAGCCCCGGCAGTCGTCGGGTGGCCGCACCGGTCAGCAGAACGCGGGCGGTCAGCGTCAGCGCGACGGTCAGCGTTCGGGCTCGCGTCAGGGCGGGCAGGCGAACCCGCGCCAGCAGCGCGGAGGCCTCGCGTGGTCGTCCGAGGGCGGCGGCGCAACCCAGCAGCCGCGCTCCGGTGAGGGTCAGCAGCAGCGGTCCGGCGGTCAGCAGCCGGGTGGCGGCGGTCGTCGTCGTCGCCCGTCGAACGGTCGTCCCGCAGCGGCAGGCGGCGGTCGCGGCCGCTAGCTGTAACGGACCGATCGAAGGTCACTCATAGCTGGTTGCCGAGCTTGAAGCCCTGCTCGGTGTCGCCCTCGCGGGTGTACGAGAACCCGTCGGCGCCGATCGTGACCGCCATCTCGCTCGGCTCCTCGCGCTCCGCGACCGCGACGGGGTTGCCGTCGAGGTCGAGCACCAGGCTCGCGTTGGTGTACCAGCTGGGGACCACCGGGTTACCCCACCAGTCGCGACGTTGGTTGTCGTGCACGTCCCACCGCACCACCGGATTGTCGGGATCGCCGGTGTAATAGTCCTGCGTGTAGATCTCGATCCGGTGGCCGTCGGGGTCGAGGATGTAGAGGTAGAAGGCGTTGGAGACGCCGTGGCGACCCGGCCCCCGCTCGATGGCGTCGCTGCGCCGCAGAGCGCCGAGCTTGTCGCAGATCGCCAGGATGTTGTGCTTCTCGTGGGTCGCGAACGCGATGTGATGCATGCGCGGGCCGGCACCACCGGTGAGGGCGGTGTCGTGCACGGTGGACTTTCGACGCATCCAGGCCGCGTAGACGATGCCCTCGTCGTCTTCGATGTCTTCGGTGACCCGGAATCCCACACCCTCGAGGTATTCGATTCCCCGGGGGACGTCGGGAGTGACCTGGTTGAAGTGGTCCAGTCTCACCAGGGCACCCGGCGTGTAGAGGTCGTACCGCCAGGCCAGCCGCTCGACGTGTTCCACCTCATAGAAGAACTCGTACGGGAAACCGAGCGGGTCGGTTACGCGAACGGCGTCGCCGATTCCGCGCACGAAGCCGCCGGGGCGTCGCTCGGTGCGGCAGCCCAGCGCCCGATAGTAGGTCTCGGCGTGGTCAACGTCGTCGGGGGTGCGCACCCGGAACGCGAGCACGGCCGCGGCAGCGATCGGCCCCTTGCGGAGGACGAGGTTGTGGTGGATGAACTCTTCGAGGGACCGCAGGTAGATGGTCTCGGCGTCTTCGTAGGTCACGGTGAGTCCGAGCACGTCGACGTAGAACTCGCGCGAGGCGACGAGGTCCGTGACGACGAGTTCGGCGTACGCGCACCGCAGGATGTCGGGAGGGGTCACACCGGGGGCGGTGAGTGCGGGGAGGGAGGTCATCATCGAATCCTTGAATCAGGCCGCGCCGAAGCGGGGGGTGTGAACGGCGCCGAGCGTGATGTGCACGGCTTGTGAATCGGTGTAGAAGTCGATCGAGCGGTACCCGCCCTCGTGACCGAGCCCGGAGGCCTTCACCCCGCCGAACGGGGTGCGCAAGTCGCGGACGTTGTGGGAGTTGAGCCACACCATCCCGGCTTCGACGTTCTGCGAGAACGAGTGGGCGCGCTTCAGGTCATTCGTCCAGATGTAGGCCGCGAGACCGTAGCGCACGCCGTTGGCGAGCTCCAGCGCTTCCTCGTCGGTGTCGAACGGGGTGATCGCGACGACCGGGCCGAAGATCTCCTCCTGGAAGATGCGGGCATCCGGGGCGACGTCGACGAAGACGGTCGGTGAGACGTAGTTGCCGGTCGGCAGACCTTCCGGCCTCCCGCCGCCGGCGACGAGTCGGCCTTCGGACTTGCCGATCTCGACGTAGCTCATGACCTTCTCGAAGTGCTCGGGGTGCACGAGCGCCCCCACCTCGGTCGCAGGGTCGTGCGGGTCGCCGACCACGATGTTCGCCGCCCGCGCCGCGTAGCGCTCGACGAACTCGTCGTAGATTCCGCGCTCGACCAGGATGCGGCTCCCCGCGGTGCAGCGCTCGCCATTCAACGAGAACACCCCGAACAGCGTCGAGTCGATGGCGGCGTCAAGATCGGCGTCGGCGAAGACGACGGCCGGACTCTTGCCCCCGAGCTCCATCGAGAGGCCCTTGAGCATGGGCGCCGCGTTCCCGAAGATGATCTGCCCGGTTCGGCTCTCCCCGGTGAAGGAGATGAGCGGCACATCGGGGTGCTTCACCAGGGCGTCGCCGGCCTCCTCCCCCAGGCCGTTGACCAGGTTGAAGGCGCCCTGCGGCAGGCCGGCTTCCTCGAAGATCGCCGCCCAGAGGCTCGCGGATAGCGGGGTGAACTCGGCCGGCTTGAGCACGACAGTGCAGCCGGATGCCAGCGCGGGCGCCAGTTTCCAGCTCTCGAGCATGAAGGGCGTGTTCCACGGGGTGATCAGCCCGGCAACGCCGATCGGCTTGCGGTTGACGTAGTTCACCTGCGCACCGGGCACCTTGTAGGTGTCATCGGCCTGCGCCACGACGAGGTCGGCGAAGAACCTGAAGTTCTCGGCCGCGCGCTGTGCCTGACCCAGTGCCTGGGTGATCGGCAGGCCCGTGTCGAAGGTTTCGAACTCGGCGAGGTGGGCATCCTGGGCTTCGACGGCGTCGGCCACCTTGTTCAGGATGCGGGCCCGATCGCGCGGCTTCATCCTCGGCCAGGGGCCCTCCTTGAAGGCGCGAGTGGCCGCCGCGACGGCGAGGTCGATGTCGGCCTTCTTGCCCGCAGCAGCCTTCACGTAGTTCTCGTTCGACACCGGATCGAGCACGTCGAACGTGCCGCCATCCACGCTGTCGACGAAACGGCCGTCGATGTAGTGCTGGATGCTCGTCGGCAGCCCCGCCGGGACGTGGTGCGTGGTCATGCGCGTGCTCCGATCTGGAAGTCGCCAGCGGGGGTCAGGTACTGCTCGCCTTCCGCCATGAGTGCGCGGATCTTCGTGAGGCCCGCCTCGGTCGGCGTGATCAGCGGGGGTCGCACGTACCCGGACCGGATGAGCCCCTGCTGCTCGAGCACCCACTTTCCGGGTGCCGGGTTGGTCTCGACGAACAGCAGGTCGACGAGAGGGTGGAGCCCGTAGTGGATCTCGCGGGCGCCTTCGAGATCTCCCTCCTCCCACAGCTCGAACATGCGGGCATGAGCCGCCGGCGCGATGTTGGCGGTGGCGCTGAGGAACCCGGCCCCGCCGAGCGCGAGCAACGGCAGGCACAACAACTCGATGCCCGACCAGACGATGAGGTCGCGACCGCACAACTGGATCACGCGCGAAAAGTGCTCGAAGTCCTTCGTGGTTTCTTTGATTCCGACGAAGTTGGGCACGTCTCGGTAGAGCCGCGCCACGGTCTCGGGCGCGATATCGACCGCCGTCCGCGACGGCACGTTGTAGGCGATGATCGGCAGGTCCGGGAACTCGGCGGCGACGGTGCGGTACCAGACGTAGAGCGCTTCCTGGGTCGGCCGGGCGTAGTAGGGCGTGATGATGAGCGAGGCATCGATGCCCAGCTCGACCGCCGCGGCCGTCAGCTCGATCGTCTCGTGCAGCTGCGCGGTACCGGTGCCGACGACGACCGGTACGCGGTCGGCGACGGTGTCGGTGACCGTCTTGATCGCCGCGATGCGCTCCTCGACGCTTTGCGCGCCCGGTTCGCCCGTCGACCCGCCGATCGAGACACCGTGAGTGCCGCTGGCGATCTGCCATTCAACGAGGTTGGCGAGACTGAGGTGATCGACGGCGCCGTCTTCGGTGAAGGGCGTCATGAGCGGCACGATCGAGCCGCGGATCTGGGAGGGGTCGTTTCGGTAACGCATGAGATTCCTTTCAGTGACGGTGGGCGGCCTGATAGGCCACCACGGCGTCGAGGGTGCGGGTACGGTGCGCTCGCGCGGCGAGTTCGATGTCGAGAGCGGGTGCTCCCGTGGCGATGAGGTCGAGGATTTCGTCGTGCTCGCGCACGGACTCAGCCGCGCGACCGGGTACGAAGCTGAACGAGCTGTCGCGCAACACGCGCAGTCGCGCCCATCCCCGGTGCACGAGATCCAAGAGGTGCGGATTCGGACAGCCCTCGAAGAGCACCGCGTGGAACTCGAGGTTCAGGTCGGTGAACTGGTGGGGTTGGAAGTCGGTCAGGGTCGACTTCATCCGGTCGTTGATGTCGCGTGCCCGAGCTATCTCGCCGGGTCCGATCTGCCGGGCCGACAGCGCCGTAGCGGCGCCTTCGACGATGCTCAGCGTCTGCATGGTGTTGACGTACTCGTCTTCATTGATGAGCGCGACTTGGGCACCGACATTCCGCTCGAACGTCACGAGTCCTTCCGACTCGAGCAGTCGGATCGCCTCGCGTACCGGCACGACGCTGACGTTCAGCTCCTTCGCGATGGACCCGAGAACGAGCCGGTACCCCGATACGTAGGTGCCGTTGGCGATGTTCGACTTGATCCAGGCGTACGCGAGCTGCGACTTGCTCGGCGCGACGGCCGCTGCAGTGGTGTCGGTCATTCGGTCCACCCCTCGTATCGGGCCCGCCACTCGGCGTTCATCGGGTAGAGACCCTTCACCGAAGCGCCGCCGTCAACCTGTTCGGCGATGAACCGCTCTTCGCGCTCCTGCTCGATCGAGTCGGCGACGACGAGCGCGACGAGGTGCGGCGGGATGACCAAAACGCCGTCGTCATCCCCGACGATGACGTCGCCCGGCTGCACGGTCGCCCCGCCACAGGCGACGGTGACGTCGGTCTCCCACGGAACATGTCGCCGGCCGAGAACTGCCGGGTGCGGTCCGGCCGAGAAGCTCGGGATGTCGAGCGCTGCGACCGTCGCAAAGTCCCGGATGCCACCATCCGTCACGATTCCGGCGGCCCCCAGCGTCTGGGCACGCAACGCGAGGATGTCGCCGACGGTGCCGGTGCCGACCTCGCGACGCGCGTCGATCACGAGCACGTCGCCCGGCCCCAGGGAGTCGAAGGCCCGCTTCTGGGCGTTGAAACCGCCGCCGTGGTCGGCGAACAGATCGGGGCGGAACGGGATGAATCGCAGGGTGCGCGCGCGCCCGATGAGTCGAGCCCCCGCCTGGTTGGAGTGCACCCCGTCGATCGAGACGTCGTCGTAGCCGCGCTTGCGCAGCTGCGAGCTGAGGGTGGCGGTGCTCACCCTGGCCAGGTCGGCCCGCAACTGCTCGTCGAGGTCGAACTCCGCCGGGAGCCCAGCCGCCTCGCGGCTCCCCCAGGCTTCGGTGCGCTGCAGGTCGTCGACCTTGGGGCCGGCGCCGAAGTCGCCGAGGGCGTGCGCGCCTTCGACAATCGGGGTGATCAGTCGTCCCGTAGTCGGAGCGCCGGGGGCGTCGGGCGCGTCGACCTCGACCTCGACGATGTCTCCGGGAACGACAACGCTCGCGCCGGCCGGGGTACCGGTGAGGATGACATCCCCCGGCTCCAGGGTGATGAGTTGCGAGAGATCGGCGACCAGGCGGCCAAACGGAAAGACCAGTGCGGCGGTGTTGTCGTCTTGCACCAGTTCGCCGTTGACCCACGTGCGCAACCGAAGCGCAGCGGGGTCGATTCCTTCGGCGGGAATCAGCCCGGGGCCAAGCGGGGTGAAGCCGTCTCCACCCTTCGACCGAAGATTGGAGCCCTTGTCGGCCCAGCGGAGGTCATACACCCCGAAGTCGTTGGCGGCCGTGACGGAAGCGACAGCGCTCCAGCCTTCGTCGGGTGTCGCCCGGCGGACGGTGCGGCCAATGATGAGCGCGACCTCGCCCTCGAAAGCGAGCAGCTCGGTGCCGGCCGGTCGCTCAAGCGGAGCCCCGGACTCGGCGATCGAACTCGAGGGCTTGAGAAAGTACGAAGGCTGCTCCGGCGCTCGACCACGCTGCGCGATGCGCGAGGGGTAGTTGAGGTGCAGAGCGATGACCTTGCCGGGCCGGATGAGGGCCGTCGCGAGAGGGGTCTTGCCAGACATGGACGTCCTTGTCGTACAATTGGTATCTGAAATCATATATGATCTGGTCCTGAAGGCAAGCGGCCAGGTTCGATGATCGAAACACTCGCAGTGCACCGAGGAGCCCAACGATGCAGTTCCACCACAACGGGTACGTTTCGGGGGACCCCCGCATCCAGCCGGCGGCCGGCACCGGACTCGATCGCCCCGAAGAACTGCCCGACGAGGTCGACGTGCTCATCGTCGGTGCCGGGCCGGCCGGAATGATCGCCGCCGCCCAGCTGGCGCAGTTTCCGAACATCACGACGCGCATCATCGAACGCCGTGACGGCCGACTCGCGATCGGCCAAGCTGACGGCATCCAGGCTCGCAGCGTCGAGACCTTTCAGGCGTTCGGGTTCGCCGACCGCATCACGGCCGAGGCCTATCGCATCACCGAGATGGCGTTCTGGAAGCCCGACCCCGCCGAGCCGTCGCGCATCGCGCGCACGGCGCGCGCCATCGACGACGAGCACGGCGTGAGCGAGTTTCCCCACCTGTTGGTGAACCAGGCGCGCGTGCTCGACTACTTCGCGGAAGTCATGGCCAACGCGCCGACCCGCATGACACCCGACTACGGCTGGGAGTTCACCGGTCTCGAGGTCACCAGTGACGCCGAGTACCCGGTTCACGTCACGGTCAAACGCTCGACCGATGTCAGCAGCCAGAACGTTCGCACGATCCGAGCCAAGTACGTCGTCGGGGGCGATGGGGCTCGCAGTCGGGTGCGCGAGGCGATCGGCTGCACGCTCGACGGCGACCAGGCCAACCACGCGTGGGGCGTCATGGACGTTCTTGCCGTGACCGACTTCCCCGACATTCGCATGAAGTGCGCCATCCAGTCGACGTCGGGAAGCATCCTGCTGATCCCCCGCGAGGGTGGCCACCTGTTCCGGATGTACGTCGACCTCGGCGAGGTCGAGGAGGGGCGCGAGAAGAAGGTGCGCGCCACGACGATCGAACAGGTGATCCAGAAGGCCAACGAGATCCTGCATCCGTACGTGCTCGGCGTGAAGAACGTGGCCTGGAACAGCGTCTACGAGGTCGGACACCGGCTCACCTCGCGCTTCGACGACGTCTTGCCCGACGCCGTTGGCACCCAGACCCCCCGGGTGTTCATCGCCGGAGACGCCTGCCACACCCACAGCGCCAAAGCGGGCCAGGGCATGAACGTCTCGATGCAGGATGGCTGGAACCTCGGCTGGAAACTCGGCCACGTGCTCGAGGGCCGCAGCCCCGAGACGCTGCTGTCCACCTACTCGGCTGAGCGCAAGGTGATCGCCAAGAACCTCATCGACTTCGACAAGGAATGGTCGACCCTCATGGCGACCAAACCCGAAGACCTGCCCGAGCCGTCGTACCTCGAAGAGTTCTACGTGCGCACGGCCGAATTCCCGGCGGGGTTCATGACCGAGTACGCCCCCTCGATGCTGATCGGCCCGAACACCCACCAAGCCCTGGCGACCGGCTACCCGGTCGGCAAGCGATTCCGCTCGGCCCTGGTTCGCCGCGTCTGCGACGGTAACGACCTGCAGCTGGGGCACCTCGCCACCGCGGACGGTCGCTGGCGCATCTACGTGTTCGCCTCAGCCGGGGCAACCGCCGACGGCACTCTCGCCGACTTCGCAACCTGGCTGACGGAGTCTCCCGACTCCCCCCTCGCGGCGACGCCGACCGATGCCGACCCTGACGCCTGGTTCGACATCAAGGTGATCTACCCGCGACTGCACACAGAGGTCGACATCACGACAGTGCCGCTCGTCTTCCGGCCTCGGGTGGGCACGCACCAGCTCTTCGACGACGAGAAGGTTTTCGCGATCGAAGCGAGCGAAGACATCTTCGAACAGCGCGGGATCGACCGCGGCGGGGTGGTCGTCGTCGTGCGTCCCGACCACTATGTCTCGCACGTCCTGCCACTGTCGGCGACCGACGAGCTCGGCGACTTCTTCCGACCCCTGAACCGTTAGGACGCGGGCTCGAGCACGACGATGGGCGTGAGCGTCGAGCGCAGGGTCGAATAGTCGTCGAGGCTCGGCCCTGGTTCGTACGCGCCGTAGCCGTCCCAGAGCCGCTGCCGCTCATCCCCCTGCGCTTCGCGGGCGACGACCTCGCGTTGCCCGTCGACGAGGTCGACGATCGCGTGCGGGTTCGCCCGCAGGTTGTACAACCAACCCGGGTGGGCTTCCGCCCAGCCATTCATCGCGATCGTGACGAGCGAGTCGCCCTCGATGTAGTACGAGACGATGACGGCCCGCTCTGCACCGCTGCGGCGACCGACCGTGCGCAGCCGCAGCATCCCGTACTGTCCGGGACGCGGGCGGGTCAGGCCACGTCTGCCTCCGGTGACCCGGTAGATCGCTCGGTGGATCGCCCAGGCGGCACGCACCACCCAGCGCGGCGGGATGCGGGCGGCGGGGTTCGTCGGTGACGTAGGCATATCCCGAGTGTCAACTAAGCCTGACATCATGTCAAGCTTTCTTTACACTGTCGAGGCGCGGCTGGTGCGTCAGCTCCCAGAC
>CAZCEE010000081.1:0-8524 GCA_964497165.1 uncultured Schumannella sp.
TTCGACGACGGCGGCCTCGCTCAACAGCTCGACGCCGCTCACCGTCGCCTTCAGGTCGCGGCGGTTCGTGAACACCGCGAGGGTGTGCACCTCGCCGGGGGCGAGCCCGACGTCGGAGAGGATGTCGGCGATCGTGTCGCCGAGCGAGATGAGCCCGTCGAACCGTTCGGTGACGTCGTCGTCGCCTTGGAGCACCCTCGTGCCTTGGCTTGTTCGCTCGACCCGCACGTCGCGCCACGACTTGGCGTCAACGATGAAGACCCCGGGTGGGCCGACGACGAGGAAGTCGACCTGGGCCTTGCGGCTGCCCGGCCACTGGCGGTCGGCGAGCACGTGGAAGCCCTGGTTGCGCAGCGGGCTCAGCGTCTGCTCGAGGCGGCGTTCGCTCGCGGCGGCGGCGTGGTAGTTCGCCACCATGCGCTCGTAGTCGTCGGCGCGGCGCCGCAACTCCTCGGCGAGACCCTGAGCGGTCTCCGCCTGAAGTGCGGCCGAAGATCCCCCGGCCATGATCCCCCGATCGTGCGTGAACCTCAGCTTGGGGGAGCGGCGGCGGGTTCGGCAGCGCCACTTCAGGGGGTAGGAAGTCGTGAGGTGGGAGAATGGGCAGGATGGAAGGCGACTGGGCGGACGACGAGACGATGTCGGCGGAGGAGACTCTCCGCCGATTCGAGGCGCTCAACCCGGAGCCCACGCGGGGACCGCGGAAGGGCCAGCACATCTTCGTCAAAGTCGCGGAGTCCTCCACAGGTTCAGGGGCGCCCGAGGCTTCGCGTTCTGATTCACCTTCTGCCAGTGTCGGGGTGCCGCCGTACAGTCGACGCATGGCACCGGAGGTCGCAGAGGTCTTGGAGACCGTCAAGGCGATGACGCATGCGCAGCGTGCTGACCTCGCCTATCAAGTACTTCTCACCCTCGATGAAGGATCAAGCGAAGACCCAGCGGCGGTTGAAGCGGCATGGCGTGATGAGGTCGGCCGGCGCGTCGATGACTACCTCGCCGGAAACACCAACCTCGTCAGCGTCGAGGAATCGCACGCAAAGATCCGCGCCGATCTGGCAGCGAACCCCGAGTGACCTTGGCGCGCGACGAGCGCGATGAGGCTCACCAGGAGCTTCTCGCGCAAGCGCGCTTCTACGAGCGCGAGCATGTCGGTCTCGGGCTTGACTTCTTGGACGCCGTCGACGCGGCGATCGATGCGATCGACCAGTTTCCCGACGCCTGGCGCCCCTATCCCGGGTGGGAGCGCGAGCCGGTCGTTCGGGTCAAGCAGGTGCAGGGGTTCCCAGTCGGGATCGTCTACTTCGTCGGCGGCGACGCAGTTGTCATCGTCGCGTACGCGCATCACCAGCGCGACGCCGCCTACTGGAGCACCCGCTTCAGCGACTGACGCCTACCCCGCGAGGACAGCTTCGAGGCGGTCGAGGGCGCCCGTCCAGCCTTCCTCGTGGTCGGCAACGGACTCTTCGGAGAGACCGGATTCGACGATGCCGAGGATGGTGCCATCACCGTCGGGGGTGAAGGTGAGGTCGATGCGGCTGGCTTCGCTGGCGCCGTCTCCGGTGAGGCGGCTGTCCCAGCCGAGACGGGTGACGGGCTCCACCACCGTGTAGGTGCCCTCTTCGATGTAGAGGTCGCCGTCGGGTTCGGGGCCGAAGGTGACGCGGTAGCCGCCGCCGACGCGGGCATCCACGGTGGCGTTGCCGACGATCCAGCCTTCGAGGGGTGCGTACCAGGTGCGCAGTGAACTTTCGGTGGTCCACGCAGCCCACACGGCATCCGGGGTGGCGTTGTAGCGGCGGGTGATGGTGACGCTGCGGTCGGTCATTCGGTGGAGCCTTTCGAGAGGGTGGTGTCGAGGGCGTCGAGGCGGGTCTGCCACATGCGCTGGTGGTCGTCGATCCATCGGGCGGTCTCGTCGAGTGCGGCGGGAACGAGGCGGCATTCGCGCACCCGGCCCCGTTTGCTCGAGGCGACGAGGCCGGCGTCGGTGAGCACGGCCACGTGCTTCATGAACGAGGGGAGCGCCATCGGATGCCGCGCCGCCAGTTCGCTGACGCTTGCGGGCCCCCGGCGGAGCTCCTCGATGACGGCTCGCCGGGTCGGGTCGGCGAGGGCCGAGAATGCTCGGTCCAGCGTTGCCGATTGGTTAGCCATGTGGCTAACTATTGCACGGCTGGGCGGGAGGGACAAGACGCACGACGTTCAGGCCCGGTGTGGGATTGCGAGGGCACCTTTGAGGGGTGGCGGGCTATCCTGGGGCCATGTCGCGCCTCGACCGCATCACCGCCGATCCGGCGATCCTCCACGGTCGCCCCGTCGTACGCGGGATGCGCATTCGCGTCACCGATGTGCTCTCGCTACTCGCGGCGGGCGCAACCCATGCCGAGATCCTTGCCGACTATGAGTATCTCGAGGAAGACGACATCCTCGCCTGTCTCGAGTACGCAGCCGCCGCATCCGATCACGCGGTGCTCGTCGCCTCCTGATCGGTGCGCGTTCTCGTCGATGCCCAGCTTCCGCCGGCTCTCGCGCGGATGCTGACGGCACACGGCCACGACGCACAACACGTCGCGGATCTCGACATGCTCACAGCAGGAGATCGCGAGCTCTGGCAACTTGCCGAGACGTCAGATGCGATTCTCGTGACGAAGGACGAGGACTTCGCGCAACTCCACAAGCGAGCCACTGGCCCCGTCGTGCTGTGGCTGCGAGTCGGCAACACGACTCGTGGTGCCCTGATTGCCTGGTTCGAGCCGCTGCTCCCACAGATCGAAGAACTCGTCGAGCGCGGCGAGCGGCTCATCGAACTTCGCTGAGCGCTGCTATGGAACGCGACTGGGTGGATGACGAGACGATGTCGGCGGAGGAGACCCTTCGCCGATTCGAGGCGCTCAACCCGGAGCCCACGCGGGGGCCGCGAAAGGGCCAGCACATCTTCATCCCCGTGACGAGCGATTCCGAGGCCACTCCCGGCTCGCCCGAACCGCCCCACGTTGAGCGCTGACGCAGGCGGTTTCGACACGCGTCGCCCTGCGGGCGGCGCTGCTCAACCAGCGGAGTGGGCGGCGCGTCCCTCCGGGTGACGCACTCCGGCGAAGCGGGTTGCGAAGACGAGCACGGCAGCGAGCAGGCCGACGATCACCCCGATGGTGACGACGTCGTAGCTGCGGGAGAGCCAGCCCGCGATCGCCGGGAGGGCGATGCCGACGGTGAGCAGCACGGCGGCGAGCACGCGCCAGCGTCCGAGGGTGGGGCGGCGCCACAACAGCAGGCCGAGCAGCATCAACCCGAGGGCGCCGAGCGCGATGACGGTCCACCAGGGTGCCTCGAGGCCGAGGAGCACGACGCGCACGGCGGTGGCGCTGCCTCCGCTTGCGGCGGTTCCGCTGATCTCGACGGTCGCCCAGGTTCCGGCGTCGAACCGCTGGATGTCATCCATCGCTTCAGTCGACAGCGTGATCTCGCCGTCGGCGTTCGCGGTCGCGCCGGTGAGCACGCGGGTGCCGACGATGCGCAGGTCGTGAGCACCGGCGGGGAACAGGTCGGCCGGGATGGCGCCCACCAGTTCGGCTGAGCCGTTGCGGTCGACGACGGTGGCGGCGACGATGACGGGCTGGGTGGTGACGACGAGGTAGACGACGGAGCCGGGCAGGTATCCCTCGGCGTGAGCGGTGACGAGGATCCAGCGGGTGGCGTCGCCCACCCCGAGGTCGTCGACGAGCACCGGACGCGCGAGGCCCGAGGCTTCGAAGACGGCGCGGGCGTCGTAGCTGACCTGACCGCCGAGCAGGATGTGGTTGCCGGGAAGGTCGGTGACCTCGGCGGAACTCAGTTGGGCGAAGTCGGCGGTGAGACGCAGGCTCGATTCGTCGAGTGCGGCGACGAGGGCGAGCGGGTCGCCGATCGTCGTCGGGTCGACGATGAATTGGGCCGCCGTACGGGCTCCCGTCACCTGCACGAGGGCGCCGGCGCCGGAGGCGAAGCCGCCGAGCACCTCGCCGGAGAGTTCGCTCGCGCTGCGGAAGCCGGTAGACGAGACGCCGGTGGGGGCGATGCCGACGCCAGGCGAAGGCTGCGGCAGGCGTCCGGCTGAGCGGATGACGAGCCCGCCAGACTCCGAGTTGGAGGCGGGTTGCGAGGTCGCGGTCGAGCCGGCGACGGCGGCCGGCGGGGTCGTCTCGGTGTCGTCGGCATCCTCATCGTCGTCCGACTCTTTGGCCGGCGGTGCGGAAGGTGCAGGCGGCACGGCGAGCACTTGCAGGCGCTCCGTCGTCGAGGTGGCGGTGAGGTACCGGTCGTCGGCGGTGATGTCGGCGACGACGTCGCAGGTGCCGACGCTCAGCGCGGTGACCACGTCACCGACGAGCGAGCAGTGCCCGGCGAGGTCGGCGAGGCGGTAGCTGATGGTGCCGCCCCCGGCCGTCGGCAGGGCGGTCAGCAGCACGGTGCCGCCGACGTTCGCGCTCCGGGCCGCGACCGTGAGCGACAGGGTGCGTGCGGCGCGCACGACGTCGAACCTGAGCACCGCATCCGCCGCGCTGTAGACGGAGTCGGCCGGGATCGAGCCGCGGATGACGCATTCGCCGACGGCGAGCAGGGTGATCGACTCGTCGGACTCGAGGCGGCAGACGGATGCCGAGCCGGCATCCACGGTGAGGGTCGGCGTCGCGGCGTCGGGGCCGACCGTCGCGACGAGGTTCAACACGGCCGACAGCAGGTGTTCGGTGCCGGGCACGTCGAGCGCGAGGGTCAGGGTGCGCGGCACCAGTGCGGCCACCGTGACCTGCAGGGTGCGCACCTCGGGCCCGGCCGCCAGGTGGTTGGTCGAGGCGGGAACGGTGACGGTGACGACGCACTCGCCCTCGGTGGAACCCGCGGTGAGGATGCCGGCATCCCACGTGCACGGGCCGGAGGTGCTGACGCTCGGGATGCCGTCGCCGAGCGCGCTCACCGTGAGGTTCTGCGTGGCTCCGGGCGGCATGTCGACGGGCGCATCAGGGGCGATCGTGATCGTCTGCGCGGCCTTCGCGATGGTGACGACGCCGTCGACGTACGCGATGTCGTAGTTGTCGGCGGCGGCACCGAGGCAGACGACGGCGGGGTCGGATCCGGCGGCGCTGCCCGGCGTGTACGCCGACGAGCAGGTCGGGCTCGACGTGAGCGAGGTCAGCCCTTCGCCGAGCACGAAGCCGGTGACGGTCGCGACGTACGCGGGAGCGGGGTCGCCGTAGGTGACGCTCGGGTTCGGCGCGGTGACGATGAGTTGCGCCCGCTCGACGGTGACCGTGACCGTCGTTTCCGCCTCGGCGTACTCGTCGGTCTCGGGCGAGACGATGTGCAGTGTCGTGGTTCCGGCGCCGACGATGTGCAGCGTTCCGGCGGTGACCGTGACGACCGACAGGTCGGCGGACGCGATGGTCAGCGTGCCGCCGGAATCGGTGGTCGCCCCGACGCCGGAGTCGGCATCCCCGTAGCTGACGGTGATGTCGCTCGCGGTGATGGTCGCGGCCTTCTTGCCGATGCGCAGGGTCAGCTCGCGTTCGACGCTGGTGAGCGACGCGCTCTGCACGGTGACGGTGAGCGTCACCTCGCCCGCGGTGGTCGGGATGCCGTGGATGCGTCCGGTCGCGGCGTCGATCGTCAGCCCGGCAGGCAACGCGCCCGCGGTGATCGTCCACGACGAGTAAGTGCCGTTGCCGCCGGCCGCGGCGAGGGTCTCGTCGTAGTCCTCACCGACGATGCCGTCGGCGAGGGCCGTCGTGGTGACGACCGGCGGGCCGGGGTTCACGGTGATCGCGACGCTCACCGGGGTCGCCGCGGTGTACGCGTCGTTGCCGGGCTGGGTCGCCTCGACGGTGCAGACGCCCGACTCGGGCCCGGTCACCAGTTCGTCGGCGACGATCGTGCAGACGTCGGCGGGTCCGGCGGTGTATTCGACGGTGAGCCCGCTCGTGCTCGTGCCGTCGAGCGGCACGGTGGCGCCCGCGGTGACCGTGGTGGTGGGCGAAAAGCTGATCGTCTGGCTGGCCTTCGTGACCGCGAAGTTCACGGTCACCGGCGTTGCCGCAGTGTACGCGTCGCTGCCGTCCTGGCTTGCGGTGATCGAGCAGGTGCCGGCGGCGAGCAGCACGATCGCGCCGGTCGGCGAGACGGTGCACACCTCCGGGGTGTTCGAGGTGTAGCTGATGGTGAGCCCGCTGCTCGCGGTCGCCGCGGCGGTCGGGGCTTCGCCGATCGCCGCATCCGGCAGGGCCGGGAACGTGATCGTCTGGGCCGTCTTCGTCGAGATCAGCACCGACATCCAGTCGCCCGCGACGCTCGTCGCCCAGTTCGCGGTCGACGCGTTGTAGTACCCGACGATGCGGAAGCAGTAGCGCGCACCCGAGGTCAACCCGGTGAGTGCCATCGACGTCGCCGACGGGAAAGAACCGGTGTAGATCGCGTCGGTCGTGCTGGTCTCGGTCTCCGACTGGGCGAACCCGGTGAGACTGATCGAACCGAGGCTTGTGCACGCGCCGCCCGAGGAGTCGAGCGCGTACTGGAAGCGCACCTTCGCGCCGTTCGGCACCTGGTTGGGGTCGACGAAGCCGTTGAAGGTCGCCAGGCCACCGCTCGTGACGTCCGTCGCGGCCGTCGTCGACACCGTCGGGGTGCCGACCGACTCGGTCGTCACAAAGCTCAGGATGTCGCCGACGGCGGAGCCCGCGCTCACCCGCACGTAGTACGTCGTGCCCGGTGCGAGATCGGTGAGGTCGGCACCGACCGCGTACGGGGTGGTCGCCGTCGTTGTCGAACCGACCGAGACCGTCGTCGCTCCGACAAGCGCAGGGTCAGTGCCGTAGCTGAACGAGATCGCCGCGCCCGACGCACCGTTCGGGTCGACGAGACCGTTCAGCCGAGCCGTCGTCGTGCCGATGTCCGTCGCGGGCGACGTCGTCGCCTCCGGGTCGAGGCTCTCGTCTTCGGTGTAGGTGTCGATCTCGGTCGCGCCGCACGTGCCGAGCGCATGCGACACCGAGATGCTCGACGAATCCGACCCGATGATGACCGAACCGATGCCCGCCGTCGCCGAGTTCGTGAAATGGAACACGTCCGAACAGGTGGGAATGCGCAACTGATACGTGAGCGTGCGGGTCGACGGGCTGCCGCTCGTTCCCGCGCTCAGCGGGAACGGCCCCGAAAACACCAGGGACGAAGAATCCCCCACCACCGCGGTGGGATCGGAGGTGGCGGATCCGTTGAAAGAACCGCTGCCCGGCACGTACTCGAGTCCCGCGGAACGGGTGTCGGTGAGGGAGTCGAGAGTGACGGCAGAGCCCGAGTTCGCGAGAGTCACCGTGTACGAGAAGGTCGACATCCCGTCGGCGACCCCGACGGTCGTGGAGGTCGCCTTCGTCACCTTCACGGCGACGGTGGCGGTGTCGGTGCCGAGAGTCGCCGAACTGATCGAACCGAGGTCGGTGTGCTTGATCTGTGTGCCCGACGAGATCTGGGCGATCGGGATGACGGCTGCGGGCACCGGCGAGGATCCGATGATCCGGAACGTATAGGTCGCCGTGTAATAGAACTTCGACCCCGAGGTCGTCGGGATGCGCAACTGGTCGGCGTACGTGCTGACGAGGTTGGTGCGCCCGTTGTTGGAATACAGCTGCACCTGCGTGGACTCCAGGCGCAGAGCGCCGGTGGGCCAGGAGGAGCGAGCTGCAGGGCTGAACCACATCATGCTGCCGTCGACGTCGTTGCCAGCCCCGATCGTGCCCGAGTTGCCCTCAACCGTGACGGTGAGGGTCGAGCCGATCACGTTCGCGGCGGTGGTGGTGAGCTGGGTCACCTTGTTGGCGGCGGCCTTGATCGTCTCGGCGACCTTCAGGAAGGTGTAGGTACAGCTGTAGAGTTCGCTCGCCCCGGTCGTGCCGGGCTTCCCCTGATAGACCCGCAGAACGTGCGACTGGGCGAGTGTCGTCGAGGCGGTCGCCTTGAGCAGGGTGAACGAGGTCGCCGAGCCGGATGCGGCGATGTCGCCGAGGGGTTGCGCAGCGTCGGCCGGGTTGGCGAGCTGCACGACACCACCGGTGAAACCGCCGACCTGTACCCATAGGTCGTCGCGCGCGGTGGTCGAGTTCAGGTTGCTGACACGGTAGGCCGCATACGCGGCGTCGAGCTGTTGCCCCTGTCCGGAGTCGATGTAGAACACCGTGCCGTGACTGGGGGTGACGCGAAGGTCATTCTGGTCGTTGGTTGCAGCCCCATCGCAGGCGACCGTTGCCGCGGCGGCAGGCTCCGCTGTCGTGGTCGCGACGGCGAGGCCGCCGAGCAGTGCCAGCACCAGGCCGGCGGCGAGACCGCGGATGCGGCCCCCTCGCGTCGGTGAGCCTTCGGACCGCTGCCTGTGTGCAGCCAACCGCCCCGTACGCACTCTCTTGACCCCCGTCGCGACCGTGAAGTACGGCCTGCGTCAGGTTAGGTGCGCGGCTCACGCCCGCGATATCCCCGAATCCGAGTGGCACCGGAGCGGGGGTAAGCC
>CAZCEE010000082.1:0-8491 GCA_964497165.1 uncultured Schumannella sp.
GTCCCGACTCATCAGCGACGCATCACCTGTGACACATGTCGTGAACTCAGACACCGTCCGCCCTACCAATGATTCCGGGCGAGTTTTGGGTGTCGGCCTGGAACGTCCAGAAGCAAACCCGCTCCAAATAGCACTCCGAATCTAGGACTCGCGGGTGTGATGGCGTCTCTTTGCTGAGGGTGGGTCTAGCGTGAGGCACCCGCCCTGATCAGGAGGCTCCATGGCCGAGACGCTGCCCTACATGAACTCGACAGGGCTGATTCCGAAGATCTTGGACAAGATCAAGGACGCGAAGACTCCCGACCGCTTCTCGCAGGACTTTCTAGGCTCAGTCCTCGGATTCACGGGTGGCAGCGCTCGCCCATTCATCCCGCTTGCCAAACGGCTTGGGCTCATCAACTCCGATGGCACGCCGTCGCCGCTCTACAGCAAGTTCAGGGGTAGCGAGGACGAGTCGAAAGCGGCGATGGCCGCTGCGATCAAGAACGCCTACGCGCCGCTCTATAAGCGGAACGAGTACGTGCATCACTTGGACAAGAAGAAGCTGGATGGATTGGTCAAGGAAGTCACCGGCGTCGAGGATGGCGCTCGCCAACTCGTCGCCGTTACAGGAACATTCGAGCAGCTCCGAAAGTATGCGGACTTCGACACGGATGTGGACCTGTCGAAGTCCTCCGGTGATATGGAAGATGATTCGGACGACTTCCGACACGAGGGCGATCAGGACCGGGGTGGGAGCGGGGACCTTCATCGTGAACTTGCGAAGTTGCGGTTCGGCTACACGATCAACATCAACCTGCCGAATACGAACGACATCGCGGTTTTCAACGCGATCTTCAAGAGTCTGAAGGAGCACCTCCTTTGACGGGAGGACAAGATCGGCTGCAGCTCATGCACATGAGTCGACAGCTGTTACACGTCGAACTTGCTGACATCGCCGCTCGATACGACTTAGACCCCATTACCTCTGTCGAGGTCGAGGACGAGAGGACCGAGAACGAGGGCTACTACCTACAGTTCCCATCCGACCTTCGTCGGCAAGCCTCCGAGATGGCGCAGTACTACGAGATCTTCTACTGCCTAGAAAACTCGATTCGCGACCTAGTCGAATCGCAACTGGAGGAGGCATACGGCGAGGCTTGGTGGGACGAACATGCGCCCGAACCTATCCGTGTAGCGGCTGCCGCGAATCGGAGGCGCGAGCAGGACAACGGCGTGACCTTGCGCTCGTCGCACCCGATTGATTACACGACGTTCGGTGAGTTGAGCGAGATCATCAAGGCACACTGGGACATCTTTGGCGCAACGTTCAACAGCAAGCGGGGTCTGGAGAAGGTCATGGCCAGCCTGAACTTGCTGCGCGGGCCTATAGCCCACTGTGCGCCCCTGGCCGATGACGAGGTTGTACGTCTACATCTTGCGGTGCGGGACTTCTACCGGCTGATGGGATAGACGGCCGCGCTGCGGTCCCACCGGCTCCACGCCGTCGGTCAGGGGTCCTCACGCTCTGGTGGTGGAGTCGGCGCGCGCCGAATCGCGGCGTCTAGCCCGACTCGTCCGCCAGCGCGGGCTAGATGTTGCCGCCCTTGTCACGCACCGCGAACCAACGGTAAGCGGTCGCTTTGTAGGCAGCCTGCTCGTCGGTAGCGCGGCCCTCTTGCTCGGCGCGTTTCCAGATGCCGTACCAACTGCGCCCGTACGCGTCGGCGTTCGCGGCATCGGCTGCGCCATCCGCAGGCTGGATCGTCGGCAAGTCGTCACTCACCTTGGCGCGGCGACCCGTGTCCAACCCCGCCGCGATGCGCGTCTGGCTCCAGAACTTGACTACTTCGGCGGCCTGCTTCGCATGTGCCTTGTCGAACTCGTCCTTGGTGACGAGTCGCGCGATCGACTTGAGCGGGCCGACGCCCGTAACGTCCTGCGCAGTGGCAATCCGGAGGACGATGCCATAGGCATGCCCGTCCATGCCTGGGACGACCACGCGCAAACCTGACTGCGGCGTCTCTCGGAACGGCCAGATGAACGAGTAGCCGTGGTCGGTGGGATCGGCCGTTCGCGTCAAGTCGCGGTATGCGACAACGACGGCGACTGCGACTGGCTTGCGGCGGAACAATCCCATTCGGCTCGCTATCCTTGCGCCTTGAGAAATCGTCGGAGCGCGTCGGCGGTGGGCAGGTCCGCCCACAGCCGGGATCCTCGCTCCGCATCCGTACCCGCTCCTGCAATCCGGAAAGCGTCGCCAGGAAGTGCGTCCAAGAGCGGCGCCATTTTCTCTGCACGAGTAGCCGAGACATAGCCGACCCTCCGACCCTTGCCGTAGACGGCGACGGCGCTCGCGTCGTGGGAGTTCTTCGGCTCGCGCACAAGAAGGTAGTCAGAGCCGCCGAACTTCTCGCGCTCTCCAAAGGTCACCGAGCCGAATGAGCCCTTGATGCGCGTGCGCACCGATTCGAGTGTGGTGAGGTCCAAGATGCGGCGCTCGGCAGGGTCGATCCTCGACACCTTGCGCTGCGCGCGTTGCTCGGCTTCATAGCGGAGCGCGTCGTACTCTCGGTCCACGTCGGCCATGCTTCCCAGCCCTGCGTCCTCGCAGCGGTTCCAGAGAGTGTCTGCGTCGACGCCGTCTGGGAACTCAGCGAACAGTTGTCGCGCCAGTACCTTGGGCGTTGCACGAGGCACGGTCGGTGCCGGTTCTTGCGGGCCTGCGATTACCTCGCGGGCCGACTTGAACAGATCACCGAAAAGTCCCATGTCGAGAGGTTAGCGATTTCCACGTTTCGCCGAACTCTGAATGTCGGCGGCCCTGCATACGCTATTCGTGACAGAAAGGCGCGACGTGACGCTTCGCATTGATGGGACTTGGACCGGATGGGCAGGGGACACGATCGTCCAACTCACGGACGGTTCCGTGTGGCGTCAGGACGAGTATCGCTACGAGTACCGCTACGCCTATCGTCCGCAGGTGGTTGTGACCGGCGGCAAGATGGAAGTCGCAGGGATGAATCGGGCGGTTCGCGTCCGACGCATCGGTTGACACTCCGAAAATACTCCTGTCGTGCTCCGAGGAGTCGCTACGAGCCCCTACGAGTCGCCTCAAGTCGGAACCCTCACGAGGCCGAAGAACCGAAGTAATGTGTGGAAAGTCGGGGCGATTCGGGCTCTTTCGGGGCCAGTCAATAGCGCCTCAAATGCGCTCTCATAATCCGTCGGTCACGGGTTCAAGTCCCGTCCGCCGTACTCGCGTCGCAGTCCGGCGTCCACGGCCGCGCTGCCGCTAGTAGTTGTTCCCGATGGTGCAGGTCTGCTCCGCCGCGGGCTGGCCGTTGATCGAGGGCGGCAGTTCCACGACCGCCGTCTCGTCGGGGGTGGCGGAGGGCGACGGGGATTCGCCTGGTCCCGGTTTCGCGGTCTCGACGACATCCTCACCCGCTTGTGCGCCGCCACCTGGATCGCCGGTGACGACGATCTGCGCGTCGGCGGCGATGGCATCCATCAGGATCCTCGCGTCGGCTTTGCGGGGCGCGACGCCGTCGACGCCGCCCATCGTCGTCGAACCGGTCGGGTAGCTCACGAACGCGATGTTGGCGAGCGGGATGTCTTTGAGGGCGAACGCCATGGATGCCATCGCGTCGAGCGAGTTGAGCGAGGTGCTGAGTTGCATGTTGCCCGCCACTGCCTTCGCCATCGCGTACACGGTCAGCGGGTTGCCGAGGGTGCCTCCCGACTTGACCTTGCGGATGAGCGACGACAGGAACAGCTGCTGGTTGCTGACGCGCGTCGTGTCCGAACCGTCGCCGACGCCGTACCGGCTGCGGAGGAACTGGAGCGCCTCCCAGCCCTCGAGCGTATGCATGCCGGCTTCCAGGTCGAAACTGATCTGACTGTCGTGGATCGCTTCGGCGACACAGACCTCGACCCCTCCGACGGCGTTCGAGAGGGCGATGACGCCGTCGAATTCGACCTTGGCGGCGTAGCCGATCTCGAGCCCGGTGAGCGCTTCGACGGTCGTCACGGCGCAGGCCAGCCCGCCGTAGTAGAGCGCCTCGTTGATCTTGCGGGTTCCCGGGTCGTCGTTCTCGCATCCGGTGATCGGCACGAACATGTCGCGCTGGAAGCTCACCGCCACGGCGCTGTTGCTGACCGGGGAGAGGTGCAGCAGGATCGTCACGTCGTTGAGGTTCTCACCGCGCTCGCCGTAGGCGGGGCTGCCTTCGCCGCTATCGCTGCCGACGATGAGGATGTTGACGGGTTCGTCGATGGCTCCGACCTGCGGGAGCGTCTCGCCGTCGCCTTGGATGTCGACACCCGGTTGGAAGCTCGACGTGAGCTGCCAGGCGGCGATCGCGGCGACCGATACGGTGCTGACGAGCAGCACGGCGAGGGCGGTTGCGACGGCGACGAGCGCCGTGCGGATCAGTCCGCGCTGCGGAAGGCGTCCGTGGCGCGGGCTGTCGGTCACGGGATGACGATAGGCAGACCCGCCTGGAGTGACGCTGGGAGATGATCTGCGGCTCGCGACGGCTCACCGTGAGACAGCCCAGCTGTCCTGCCGTCAGCGGGAAGTCACGAATCGGTAACGGTTGCGACCAAGGCGGGCAGCGGAGGGTCAAATCGGCGCCCATTGTCGGTGGTGCTCGGTTTCGTGAAGCCATGACCAACCACCCGCCGGAGATCGACGACTTCGACGTCGTCGACCTGCCGTCGAGCGCGTGGGACGAGTCGCTGCCCGACACTCGCGTCGACTTCCAGCTGGCCCGTGCCGAGTTCGCCGCGGGGCAGATCGCCAGAGCGACCGCAGAGCAGATGGCGGCGATCGCGAGGGTCCTGGCGGAGGCGCGGCGGCATCCCGAAGTGTACGTCGCGATCACCGACGAGCCCACTCGGCGCCAGATCGACATCGCGGTGGATGCCGCCATCGCCGACCTCGCGATGCGGCTCACGGTCGCCGAGGGCACGGTCGTCACCATGGCCCGCCAGGCAGAACTGCTGCGCACCCGCGCGCCGCGCGTGTGGGGCGCCTTCCACGAGGGCGAGATCTCGGTCTCGAACGCCCGCTGCGTGGCTGTCACCCTCGAGTCGCTCCCCGAGAACCCCGAGACCGATGCCGCGCTCGACGCCACAGCGTTCGAGCTCGCCGCCCTCGCCCCCGCGCGATTCAAAGAGAGGATGCGCACGCTCCGCGAGCGGCTGCACCCGCGCTCGCTGACCGACCGGCATGCGGAGGCATCCCGCGGCCGTAGCTTCTGGCGCGACAACGACCGCGACGGCATGGCGTGGCTCGGCGTGCAGCTCACCGCCCCGGATGCCGAAGCGGCCTGGCAGCGCATCGACGGCATCGCGCGGCACCTCGCCGACGCTCCCGACGAGACCCGCACCCTCGACCAGATGCGGGCCGACGTGGCGGCTGACATGCTCACCGGGCGCTCGGATCCGGCAACCGCGCCGCGCGTCACCGTCGGCGTGCTGGTGCCGATGCTCAGCCTGCTCGGGCTCTCCGAAGAGCCGGCGACGCTCGAAGGCTATGGCCCGATCGACGCCGAAACCGCCCGCAAACTGACCGCGCACGCGCCGTCGTTCTACCGCATCCTCACCCACCCGGTATCGAGCACCATGCTCGACGTCGACCGCACCACGTACCGACCGCCCGCGGACCTGAAGCGCTGGCTCGCCCTCCGCGACGGCACCTGTCGCTTCTACGGGTGCGGGCGACCGGCGAGAAACTGCGACCTCGATCACACGAAAGGCTGGGCGAAGGGCGGCACGACATCCGCCGGCAACCTCGCCCACCTCTCCAAGCGACATCACACCGTCAAAGACGAATCGCTCTTCCAACTCGAACAGCACCCAGGTGGCACCCTCACCTGGACCAGCCCCACCGGAGCCGTCTGGAACTCAGACCCGCCACCCTTCTAGAGCACATTGGCCCGTGCTGTGAGGCTGGCCCGGTGGTGGGAGGCTGACGGAGTGATGGAGTCCCCAACCGTTCGCACCGACGTGCTCGTCGTCGGTGCGGGCCCGAGCGGACTCATGGCGGCGGTGTGCTTGGCCCGACTCGGAGTCGATGTGATCGTCGTCGACGGCAAGAGTGAGCCGACGCGAGAGTCGCGGGCGCTCGCGTTGCAGGCGCGGTCGATGGAGATCTACGAACAGCTCGGGCTGGTCGACAAGGTGCTGAGCGAGTGCGACCGGGCGCCGCAGATCGTTCCCGGATACCGCACCCGCACCTTTACGCCCGTGAGCTTCGCCGGATTCGGTAAGAACCTCACGCCGTATCCGGGAATCTACGTTCTCGAGCAGAGCCGCAATGAGCGAATCCTTGTGGATGCCTACGGCGGCTTAGGCGGCGACATCCGATGGCGCCACGAGTTGCGGGATCTGCGCATCGACGAGCGATCGGATGATCCGGTGGAGGCGACCCTCGCCCTCTCAACCCCCGCCTCATCCGACGCAACCGTCACGATTCGGGCGCGCTGGTGCATCGGCGCCGACGGAGCATCCTCACGAGTGCGCGACCTCCTCGGTATCGAGTTCGAAGGGTCGACGAACCCGATGCGGTTCTACGTGGCCGACGCCCGCGACGTCGAAGGGTTCACCGAGCGCAGCTTGAACTCGCGGGTCAGTCGGGATGACTTCGTCCTCGCCTTCCCGATGGGTGCACCCGGTCACTACCGAATCCTCGGCACCGTCGACGACGACGCCTCCGAGCAGACGCTCGAAGACGAGGTGCGCGCCCGGCTGCGAGCTGAGTTCGGGGTTCGGTACGGGCACTCGACCTGGTTCTCGAGCTACCGGGTGCACCATCGCCTCGCCGCCCGGTTCCGTCAGGGGCCTGTTTTCCTCGTGGGAGACGCTGCGCACGTGCACTCCCCAGTGGGTGCCCAGGGCATGAACACCGGCCTGCAAGACGCCCACAATCTCGCCTGCAAGCTCGCCGACGTCATCCAAGGCCGCGCGACGCCCGACTTTCTCGACCGCTACGAGGCCGAACGGCGACCGGTCGCCCAGCGCCTGGTGCAGAGCACCGATGCCGTCTTCGCCCGGATCACCTCGACCAAATGGCTCGCGCGTTTCATGCGTGACCGCGTCGTGCCGATGGTCGCCCCGCTCGCCGTTCGCGTCATGCCGCGACTGATCGGCACCGAACGGATCTACGGCTACCTGGCGCAGCTGCGCATCCACTACTGGGCCTCCGAAAAGGAACGCCGACAGCGCCACGGGCGCCGCGACCGAGTCGTCGGGCGACGGCTGCCCTGGTCGGGCGACAACTTCGCGGCGCTCCGCACAATGACCTGGCAGGTACATGGCTACGGCGCCCCTGCCGAAGCCGTCGACGCGACCGCAACGGCCCTCGGGTTCGCCGCCCACGCCTTCGGCCCGGACGATCATCGCCGCCTCGACGCGTCGCGTCTCTACCTGGTGCGCCCCGACGGGTTCGTCGCGGCCGCCGCCCCGACGGGGGAGGCGCTCAGGCGGTTTCGCGCCTACCTGGGGTCAGCGTAGGTCCCGCATCCGGGCGCTGTTGGCCTGATCGCCGCGCGAACGACGTTCGAACCAGATCGCGACAGTGATCAGGATGAATCCCGCAGCGCCCGCTGCCACGTAGAAGACCACCGGGTCGATGTCGCGCCCCGCCACGAGCACCACCAGGATGACGAGAATCTCCACCCCGAACGTGACGAGGCTGAGCACGAACGGAGCCGCGTAGCGCAGCAGCGCACCGAGCAGCAGCGCCGCCAGGGCGAGTGCGAGCACCAGGATCGCCCGCCAGGTCGCCGGGTTCGTGCCGGTGGCGAGCACCGACGGCAGCACCGTGACGACGATGCCCGGTGCGAGCACCGTCCACGAGCGACGGAAGCCGACGGGCCATGAGGTGAGCGTGCCGGGTTGCTCCGCCGATCCGCGCCGCAGCACGAGAACGCCGGCACCGACGAGAGCGAGCCCGAGGGGGAGCGAGAACCACTCCACATTGAGGTCGCGCACACTCCATCCGGCGACCCCGACACACCAGGCGGCGAGGAACACGATCCACGTCGGCGGCGCGATCGTCGCCCCGGCGCCGTCCACCGAGTCAGCCTCCACCGCCGAGCCGAGCGCGCGCACCACGGTGAAGATCATGAGCCCGAGCAGCACGAGCATGAGCGCCCAAAGCACCCACATCGGGGCGACGCCCGGAGCGACCGCGGCGATCGGTCCGATCACGAGGAACGCGATCGCGGGCACCTGCGCCCACCGGCCCGCTCCCGTCAGGTAGCGACCGGCAGAGGCCGCGAGGATCGCGGCGACGACGCTGAACGTCAGCACGGGCCACACAACGAGGTCGGGATGCCCCAGGCCGAGGTCGTCCCGCTCCCACGCGTACCGCACGGCCTGAACCGTTCCCGCGGACGCCGCTCCGATCGACGCGATGAGGGCCGGGAGGCACAGCGAGCCGAGGCGCTCGAAGCCACGCATGAGCGCGGCACCGACGAGCAACAGCACGAGGGATGCCGCC
>CAZCEE010000083.1:0-8485 GCA_964497165.1 uncultured Schumannella sp.
CGCCGCCGCTTAGCGACAGCGGCAGCCCGATCACGATCTCGGTCACACCGTGCTCTTCAACGAGGATCCGGAAGGCGCGCTCGTCGGCGTCCTCCCGTCGCAACGTCGCGACGGGCGTCGCCAGCATCCCGTCGCGGTCGCACACGGCGATCCCGACCCGGGCCTTGCCGACGTCGACGCCGAGTCGCACTCCGGGGCGCATCAGCTCCGCAGCGTTTCGGTGATGCCCGAGAGCGCCGCGCCGATCGCCGTCACGTCAGTGCCGCCGCCCTGAGCGAGGTCGTCCTTACCGCCGCCCCCACCGCCGAGTGTTGCGGCCGCCTGCTTCGCCAACGCGCCCGCCTTCGCGCCGGCATCCCGGGCGGCCTGGTTCGTGGCGATGATGACCGCCGGCTTGTCGGCCACCCGCGCGGCGAGAGCCACGACAGCGGCGTCCGAGCCCAGACGTTCCCGCACACTCGTCGCAAGCGACCGCAGCTCGTCAGCGGTGGCGAGTTCGCCGAGGTCTTCGATGACGGCGAGGTGTGCGCCGACCCGGGTCGCGTTCTCGACGAGCGCCGGAACCCGGCCCGAGAGCTTGTGCGCCTCGAACGCGGCGATCTTCTTCTCGGCGGCTTTGAGTTGTTCCACGAGGGAGGTGATGCGCTCGGGGAGTTGGTCGCGCGGCGTCTTCAGCGAGCTGGTCAGTTGTGAGACGATCGCGCGCTCCGCCGTGAGTTCGCGGAAGGCGTCGAGCCCGACGAGCGCCTCGACCCGGCGGTTGGTCGAGCCGACACTCGACTCGCTCACCAGGTTGACGATCCCGACCTCAGCCGAGGTGCGTACGTGGATGCCGGCGCACAGTTCGCGCGACCACGGGCCGCCGATGTCGACCATCCGCACCGTGTCGCCGTACTTCTCGCCGAACAACGCCATCGCGCCCGCCGCTTTCGCCTCATCGAGGGAGAGGATGCGGGTGGTCACCTCGAGGTTGTCGCGTACGGCGTTGTTGGCGACCTCTTCGATCTCCGACCGGGTGTCGGGCGACAGCGCCTGGTTCCACGAGAAGTCGAGTCGCATGTATCCGGCCTTGTTGTACGAGCCGGACTGGTGTGCTTCGCTGCCCAGGGTCTGGCGCAGCGCCGCGTGCACGAGGTGCGTCGCCGAGTGCGCCTGAGATGCCGCGTGCCGATAGGTGGGATCGACGACCGACGTCGCCACCGCATCCACAGCCACCTCACCCGAGCGCACCCGCACCGTGTGACTGATGAGCCCCTTCACGGGGCGCTGAACGTCGAGAACCTCGAGGTCGAAGCCGTCACCGACGATGGCGCCCTGGTCGGCCGCCTGGCCACCCGACTCGGCGTAGAGCGAGGACTCGGCGAGGATGACCTCGGCCACCTGCCCCGCGGTCGCCGAGCGCGCCGGCTGCCCGTCGACGAGGATGCCGAGCACCTTCGTCTCGGTCTCGAGCGCGTCGTACCCGGTGAAGACCGTCTCGCCCATCGAGCGCAGCTCGGAGTAGATCGCGAGGTCGGCGATCGCACCCTTCTTCGCCTTCGCGTCGGTCTTTGCCCGCGTACGCTGCTCGGTCATCAGCTTGTCGAACGCGTCCCGGTCGACGGTGAGGCCAGCCTCTTCGGCAATCTCGAGCGTCAGGTCGATCGGAAACCCGAAGGTGTCGTGCAGCAGGAACGTTGTATCGCCGGGCAGCGTCGTCGCGCCCGCCTTCATCGTTTCGGCCACAGCCGTGTCGAGGATCGTCGTACCGCTCGCGAGCGTCGACAGGAACGTCTCCTCTTCGCCGAGCGCGAGACGGGACGTGCGATCCCAGTTCTCTTCGACATCCGGGTAGGCGTCGCGCATCGCGACCCGCGAGGCCTCGAACAGCTCCGCGAACGACGGCGCGTCGACACCCAGCAGGCGCATCGAGCGGATGGCACGGCGCAGCAGGCGACGCAGGATGTAGCCGCGCCCCTCGTTGCCCGGCGTCACACCGTCGGTCATCAGCATGAGACCCGAACGCACGTGGTCGGCGATCACGCGGAAGCGGACGTCGTCGCCATGGTCGGCGCCATACGTCTTGCCCGAGAGCGCGACGGCGGCATCCAGAACGGGGCGCACCTGGTCGATCTCGTACATGTTGTCGACGCCCTGCTTGATGAACGCGACCCGCTCCATGCCCATGCCGGTGTCGATGTTCTTTTTCGGGAGCTCGCCGACGATGTCGAAGTCGACTTTGCTGCGCACATTCTGGATCGCGTACTGCATGAAGACGAGGTTCCAGATCTCGACGTAGCGGTCGTCGTCGGTCGCCGGCCCCCCGTCGATTCCATAGGCCGGGCCCCGGTCGAAGAAGATCTCCGAGCACGGTCCGGCCGGGCCGGGCTGGCCGGTCGACCAGTAGTTCGAGTCCTTGCCGAGGTTCTGGATACGGTCGTCCGAGAGCCCGGCGACGCTCTTCCACAGGGCGCGCGCCTCGGTGTCTTCCTCGTAGACGGTGACCCAGAGGTCCTTCTCGTCGAAGCCGAGGCCGCCTGCGCTCTCGGGGCTCGTAAGCAGCTCCCAGGCGTAGGAGATCGCGCCTTCTTTGAAGTAGTCGCCGAACGAGAAGTTGCCGTTCATCTGAAAGAACGTGCCGTGCCGGGGGGTCTTGCCGACCTCTTCGATGTCGTTGGTGCGGATGCACTTCTGCACGCTGGTGGCGCGCGGGTACGGCGCCGGCACGACCCCGGTGAGGTACGGGATGAACGGCACCATGCCGGCGACGGTGAAGAGCAAGCTGGGGTCGTCGCTGACGAGCGACGCGGAGGGAACGACGGTGTGCCCGCGCTCACCGAAGAAGGTGAGCCAGCGGCGGTGGATATCGGCGGTCTGCACGAGGTTTCCTGAGTCGGGGTCGGGCACGGCGAACCGCCGACCGGCGGTCACCGGCCGGGGGCGGTCGGTGCTACTTGGCGGCGGCCCGGGTTCGGGTGGAGAGGTCGGAGACGACTCCAGTGGCCTCGACCACCGTCTGCTTCAGTTCGGCCTCACGGCTCTTGTAGCCCTGCACGACCGCGTCGCCGAAGTCCTTGGCCTTCTTGTCGACGTCGGCGAAGAACTTCTGTCCTTCGGGCGTCTTGGAGACCTGGTGGGCGATCGCGAAGCCAGCGGCGACACCGACGGTGAGAAGCAGCAAACCCTTCATGGGGTTCCTCCAACAGATACGACGACGGGGAAGTGCCCAGCCTACGCTGAGCGACTTCCCCGTTGCCTGAGTGAATGTGGTTAGCGGGCCGCGTAGTACTCGACGACGAGCTGAACCTCGGCGGTGACCGGAACCTCGGCGCGCTTCGGGCGACGCAGCAGCGTGGCCTGGAGCTTGTCGAGCTGGACCTCGAGGTAACCCGGGGTCTTCGGCAGAACGTCGACGTGACCGCCGGCAGCAGCAACCTGGAAGGGCTCGGTGCCCTCCGAGCGCTCCTTGACATGGATCGTCTGGCCGGGCTTCACGCGGAACGAGGGGCGGTCGACGAGCTGGCCGTCGACGAGGATGTGGCGGTGCACGACCATCTGGCGCGCCTGCGCGGTGGTGCGGGCGAAGGCGGCACGCAGAACGAGGGCGTCCAGACGCATCTCGAGCAGCTCGACCAGGTTCTCACCGGTCAGGCCCTGGGTGCGGCGCGCCTCGTTGAAGACGATGCGCAGCTGCTTCTCGCGGATGCCGTACTGCTCGCGCAGACGCTGCTTCTCGCGCAGGCGGACGGCGAAGTCGCTGTCAGTCTTGCGCTTGGTGCGGCCGTGCTCACCCGGAGCGTAGGGACGCTTCTCGAGGTACTTGGCGGCCTTGGGCGTCAGCGGGATGCCAAGCGCACGGGAGAGACGCACCTTGCGGCGGTCTTGGGACTTCGTAACCAACGTGAATTCCTTCGAACACGTGGACGCGGCTGTCGCGACTCACGGACGTACATCGCGCTCCCCCGGAACCGAGCACGCACGTCGCGACGCCCTCGAAGGGATTGAAGAGTGGGATGTGTCGGTCGTCGAGACCAACCGACAAAGACTACCAGACCGCAGGTCGTGCCGATCCGGTCCCTATTGCGCGCCCGCTCAGCACCGATCGCCCGTTCACCTCGGTGTGTTGGCCACTTCTCCCCGCGTGTCGCGAGATCGGGTGCTGAGCGGTCGACGTCGTCATTCGCCGCTCGGATGTGGACGATCGCCGGGACTCGCACCGATGCCGAGGATGTTGCGGATCTTCTCCAGCCGCGCGGCGACATCGCGCTCGTAGCCGAAGCCGCTCGGGTCGTAGTAGGTCGTGCCGACGAGCTCATCGGGCAAGTACTGCTGCGGGGCGACGCCGAACTCGGCGTTGTGGGCGTACTGGTAGCCCTCGCCGTGGCCGAGACGCTTCGCGCCGGGGTAGTGGGCGTCGCGCAGATGGTTCGGGATGCGCCCGATTCGCCCCGCGCGCACGTCCGCGATAGCGGCGTCGAGGGCCTTGTACGAGGCGTTCGACTTCGGTGCGGTGGCGAGGTACACGACGGCTTCGGCGAGCAGGATGCGGCCCTCCGGCATTCCGATGAGCGCGACCCCTTCGGCGGCGGCGACCGCAATCGGGAGGGCCTGCGGGTCGGCCATCCCGATGTCTTCCGCCGCGAGGATCATCACCCGTCGGGCGATGAAGCGCGGGTCTTCGCCGGCTTCGATCATGCGCGCGAGGTAGTGCAGGGCGGCGTCGACATCTGAGCCTCGTACCGACTTGATGAAGGCCGAGATGACGTCGTAATGCTCGTCGCCCTGGCGGTCGTAGCGCAGCAGCGCCCGATCGACGGTGGCCGCGACCAGTTCTGCCGAGATCGCCGGGATGCTGTCGCCGTCGTCTTTCGAAGGAACTGCATCCGCGAGCACTGCTGTCGCCGCCGCCTCGAGGGCGGTGAGGGCACGCCGAGCGTCACCGGACGCGAGCCGCACGATGGCGGCGCGGGCGGCATCCTCAAGCGCGACGCTGCCGGCGAGCCCGCGCGCGTCGGCGACGGCCCGGTCGATCAGGAGCGCGAGGTCGTCGTCGCCGAGCGGCTCGAGGGTGAGCAGCAGGGACCGCGAGAGCAGCGGCGCGATCACCGAGAACGACGGGTTCTCGGTCGTCGCCGCGACGAGGATCACCCAGCCGTTCTCGACCCCGGGCAGCAGGGCGTCTTGCTGAGCCTTCGAGAAGCGGTGGATCTCGTCGAGAAAGAGCACTGTCGAGACGCCGTACAGGTCGCGGTCGGCCCGGGCCTTCTCCATCACCTCGCGCACGTCTTTGACACCGGCCGAGACGGCGGAGAGTTCGGTGAACCGTCGACCCGAGGAGTGCGCGATCGCCTGCGCGAGCGTCGTCTTGCCCGTGCCGGGTGGGCCCCAGAGGATGAGCGACACCGCGCCCGACTCCCCGGTCGTATCGTTTGCGAGGTTGACCAGCGGCGAGCCCGGCTTGAGCAGATGTGACTGACCGGTCACCTCGTCGAGTGAGCGCGGCCGCATCCGCACGGCGAGCGGCGAAGCGCCCGCGCGGAGTCCGGGCTGAGTCACCCGGCCAGCGTAGCCGCGACGTCCGGCGCCCGCGCCGAACCAGCTGCGATGCCCGCGCTAGAGTTCTCCACGGCAACGAAAGGGTTCTAGAGGCGTGGCATCTGTCAACAAGCAGCAGCGGGAGGCCGCCACGCGGCTGAAGCGGTACGAGGCGCGTCAGCAGTTGCACGCCACGCAGAACAAGCGTCGGGTGCGTGACAACGTCATCGCCGTGGTCAGCGTGGTCGCGGTCGCGGCTCTCGCCGGGTTCGCGCAGTTCTCCTACTTCGACTCCGGCCCCGGTGCTCCGACCCCCACGCCCACCGAGACCGCCGTCGCCGGCGAGAACGTCGGCGCTCCCGACGCCAGCCTCGCGGACGAGCGCGTCTGGTCGGGCGAGTTCACCTTCAACGAGACGGTCGTCGGCATCCAGCTCGACGGCACCCTGGCGCCCCAGGCGGTCGCCGGGTTCGTGCAGGACTTCGGCACCGGCTACTTCCCCGGAAAGGTCTGCCACCGCCTCGCGAGCGACCTGTCGTTCCTGCAGTGCGGGTCGATCGACGGCACCGGCCAGCCCGACCTGACCTTCTCATACGGGCCCGTCGAGAACGCTCCCGCCGACGACCTTTACCCGGCTGGCTCGATCGCGATGGCGCGCGGCAGCGACCAGTACAGCAACGGTCATCAGTTCTTCATCGTGCTCACCGACACGACTCTCGACGGCTCGACGGGCGGCTACACGATCGTCGGAACCGTGACGTCGGGCCTCGACTCTCTCGCCGCACTCGTCGCGGGCGGACTCGACCCGGCGACGATCGGCGAAGACGGCACCGGCTTCCCGCTCCAGCCCGTCACCATCACCGGCTTCACCATCCAGTAACGCGCCGGCGCCGTAGGAGGGCTCCAGGCTGTGCAATAGGCTGGCTCGGGTCCGAGAGAGGCACCCGGACGATCTGCGATACAGCGAGGAAGCACAGTGGCGAACGAACAGGCACCGTGGGGTCGCGTCGGCGACGACGGCACGGTGTACGTCCGCGAGGCCGATGGCGAACGCGCCGTCGGCTCCTACCCCGACGCGACGTCGGAAGAGGCACTCGCCTACTTCGAGCGCAAGTTCACCGAGCTGCAAGGCCAGGTCTCGCTCCTCGAACAGCGCGTGCGGGGCGGCGCTCCCGCTGCCGACGTCTCGAAGGCAATCACCTCGCTCACCGAGGCCGTCGCTACCGCGAACGCTGTCGGCGACCTCCCGTCACTGAGTGAACGGCTCGGCAAACTCACCGGCAGCGTCGGCGAGCTCACCGAGAAGCAGTCCGCCGAAGCCCGTGCCGCCGTGGATGCCGCCATCGCCGACCGCGAAGCGCTCGTCGCCGAGGTGGAGGCGCTTGCCGCCCAAGACCCGGCGAAGGCGCAGTGGAAGCAGGTGTCGACGACGCTCGACGAACTGTTCGCCCGGTGGCAGGCCGCGCAGAAGGACGGGCCGCGACTGCCGAAGGCGGTCGGCGACGAGTTCTGGAAGCGATTCCGCGCCGCGCGCACGACGATCGAGACCCACCGCAAGGCGTTCTTCGCCGAGCTGGACAGCACCCACAAGGAAGCCCGCACCCGCAAGCAGGAGCTCGCCGAACGCGCCGAGGCGCTCGTCGGCAAGGGCACCGCCGCGATCCCCGACTACCGCCGACTGCTCGACGAGTGGAAGCTCGCCGGTCGGGCCGGCAAGAAGGTCGACGACGCGCTCTGGGCGCGCTTCAAGGCCGCCGGCGACGCGCTCTACGCCGCGAAGGCGGAGGTCGACGCCCGCGAGAACGAGGAGTTCGCCGGCAACCTCGAGCAGAAGCTGGTGGTACTCGAGGAGGCAGAGAAGCTGCTGACCGAGACCGACCGTGAGGTCGCCAAGAAGACGCTGCTCGGCATCCAGCGCCGTTGGGACGCTATCGGCAAGGTTCCCCGCGACTCGCTGCGCGCGGTCGAAGATCGCATGCGCAAGGTCGAGGCGGCGGTAAAGAAGCTCGACGACGACCACTGGAACAAGACTGACCCCGAGAAGGTCGCCCGATCAACGGGTCTCGCCGCGCAGTTGACCGGCGCGATCGAGAAGCTCGAGCGCGAACTCGCGGCGGCACAGGCAAGCGGCGACGCACGCAAGATCAAGGATGCCGAAGAGGCTCTTGCGGCTCGACGCGTCTGGCTCGACGCCCTCGGCTGACCCCCTCGACCGCCGCGCTCGCGAGTTCTCCACAGCCTCGGCTGTCCACCGGATGACACCGGATCGCACCCTTCCCGGGCGCTGGCTGCGAGCCTGACGGCATGCGCCTCTCCCCCGTGCTCGCCGATGCGGACCTCAGCCCCGTCGAACTCCAGGCCGCGCGGCTCGACGGGGAGGTCTACGACCTCGCAGGTGCGTACTGCCTCGTCGGCGAACTGGAGGCACCGCGGCACCGGGCGCGCGCCGTGCTCGGCGCCCGCTCACCTCGGCTCATCGCCGAGCTCGGCACCGCTGCGTGGGTCTGGGGTGCCGCCGACCAACCCGAGCGACTCGAGTTCGCCGTCACCCCCGATGCCCGCGCGCGGCTTTCGCCCGCGCACCACATCGTCGTGCGCGAAATCGTCTACGACGATGGCGACCTGACATCGCTCGACGGCTGTCGGGTCACAACACCGCTCCGTACGATTCTCGACCTCGCCCGGTGCGAAGATCGGTTCGATCCCTCGACCGTGACCCGTTTGGCCGCGATCGGTGGCCTCCTCCTCGGCGACTGCCTGGTGTCGCTCGAGAGGCGACCCGGCATCCCGTCGAAGTCCCGCGCGCGAGACAACCTTCGCGTCGCGCTTACGCCGTAGACACTCGGTATACGTCGTAAACCGCGTCGATGCGACGCACCGCGTTGAGCAGGCGATCCAGGTGCACGGTGTCGCCCATCTCGAAGACGTAGCGGCTGATCGCGAGGCGGTCGCTCGAGGTCGAAACGTTCGC
>CAZCEE010000084.1:0-8243 GCA_964497165.1 uncultured Schumannella sp.
TGCCAAATCCTGCCGCCTCCGGGTCGCGAGATGCGCAGATAGGGGCACTTCGCGAGCCGGGCCTATCGGGAGCCGACCGTCGCGCGGTTGAGAAGGAACTCGCGGCCACCGAACGGCGCCTCGAGAAGGCGACCCACGGCATCCACAAGGCGAAAGCAGAGCTGGATGCCGTCGACCCGCGCGATTACGTCACGCTGGGTGCGAAGCAGACCGCGATCGCGAAACTCGAGGCCGAAGCCGCCGCTCTCGAAGAGCAGTGGCTCCACCTCGGCGCGCAGCTCGAGGGCTAGACGCCTCGAGGGCTAGACGCCGCCGCCGCCTCCGCCGCCTCCGCCGCCACCCGACGAACCGCCGCCGCCACCACCACCGCTCGACGACGAACCCGACGATCCGGAGTACGAGGTCGAGACGCTCGACGACAGCGAGCTCAAGCCCGCCGAGAACGCGGCCACGTGGAAGCCGGTCGAGCCTGAGTACCAGTCGGGCGGGTTGGTGTCGTAGTACTTCGCGATCTCTTCGGCCCACTCCTTCTCGAGGCCGAAGATCACGGCGTAGGGGAGCAACTTCTCGTAGATCTTCACGATGGCGGTGCGATCGGAGGTGGTGATGCGCTCCGCGCCCGAGACGCTCTGCAGCATCTGCAACCTGTCGGCCTCGGCGACGCGAATGAACTCGCGCAGACCCTCGAGGTGCTCGCGCAGTTCGGCGCCCTTCGTCGTGAGTGGGCGGCGGCGCGCCAGCAGGGCGGCCGCGAAGATCGCGATCCACGGCACCGCGTTGAGCCCGACGACCGCGGTGATGATCGAGATCTCGCTTTCGCCGCCGAAGATCGTCTGCGCGATGAGCAGGATGCCGGCGAGCACCATCGACCCGACGACGATGAGCATCGGCCGCCGTGACGGCTTGCGGCGCAACCCGCCGGCTTCCGCCTCTTTCTCGATCGCCTTGGTGAGCGCGACCACCTGTTGACCGAGCACGGTGTCGCCCTTGGTGAGCCAGCGCACCTCACCCGCGGCGTCGGGTTCGGGCTGGGGGGTGCTTCCGCCGATCGAGAAGATGTTCTTCAACCCCGGGAGGATGCCGCCCACCGCAAACGGGTTGATCGAGAACAAGGCACCCATGACGCGCTGCTCGTCGGGCGCGAGGTCGGCGCTCGACAGCTTCTGCACGCCGAAGACCTTGCTCCAGCCCTGGTCGTGCTCGAGGATGCGCAGGTTCTTCTGCACCGCGAGGTCGACGATCGTTGCCGCCATCCCCTTCTTCGGCTTGCCGACGATGTTCGCGGCGAGCAGGGCGCTGAGCCCCGCAGGCGGCTCGTACTGGGCGATCACGGTGCCGCGCCCGGGGGCGTCACGCCAGAACACGAAACGCACGATGAGGGCGAAGATCAACCCGAACAGTACGAGCACGATCGCGATGAGCGCGAGGATCGGCACATACGCCCAGAAGGGCGCTCCTGCGAACGTGCCCTCGTCGAAACTGATCACAACCGTCATGTTCTGGTAGGCGAACAGGTCTCTCACCGTCGCGCTGAACTCGCCGTCACCGTCGCCGTCGATGGTGCACTCATCGGTCGTGTTGTCGTAGCCGTAGTAGCAGACCCCCTCGCCGCTGAGCGCCGGCACGAGGTCGGCGTGCACGCGAACCGTCGCGCTCACTTCGCCGAACGGCTGCGCCCAACCGATGCCGTTGGTGTCCCAGTAGAACTCGTCGCGGGTGACGCCATCGGCAAGATCGGTCGAGGTCGCCGTGACGTCGGACTGGGTGTACTCGATGACGTAGGTCTGTTCGCCGTGGACGTACTGCCCCTGCGGCACGGCGATCGTCAGGATCGTGAACTCACCCTCGACCGAGCGCTCGAACGAGCGGGGCACGCCGTTGCCATCGGTGACCGACACGATATCGATGCCGGTGCTGTGCCCCTTGTAGTCGCTCACCAGCGCACGTTGGATGCCGCGGTTCTGGTCGTAGTCGGGGAAGACTGCGACGAGGGTCTCGACGGTGTGGAGCTGCGATCGGCCACCGTCGTCGCGAGAGAGTTCGTACACGGCGTCGAACGACGCGAACTCGAAGTCGTCGAGCCCGCTGCCTGCGGCGTCGAGCGCGACCACCGACGGTGAGGCGGGATCGGGGTCTGTCTCGGCCGAAGCCGGAGCCGCACCGACGCCCAACAGGGTCGCGGTGAAGAGAAGAACCAGCAGGACACGGAGCCGTCGAGGTACGCGCACGTGGTCAACCTATCGGGGCCGCTAGGCTCGCGTCGATGTCCGCGTCAACCCGTATCGCCGGACTCGGGGTGCACCTTCCCGAGCGGGTGAGGGCCACCACCGAGACCGAGCAGCGTCTGAATGCCGAGAACCCCGGCATGAGGCTGGCGACCGGCCTCATCTCGCGCATGACGGGGGGTGCAGCGCGTGCACGTCGCACCCGACGATTGGCAGGCGTCCGACCTCGCGGTGGCGGCATCCCGACAGGCTCTCGACGAGAGCCCCGGCGACATCGACCTCGTGCTGTTCACCGCCGCCGCACAGGACCTCGTCGAGCTGGCGACGAGTCACATCGTCGCCGCGAAGCTCGGGCTCACCGCCCCCGTCATGGATGTGAAGAACGCCTGCAACTCGGTGATCAACGGGATGCACCTCACCGCCGCCCGCACCCGCCTCGGCTACGACCCCACCCCGACGACCCTCGAGGGCGCCGAGCACTGGTGACGCTTCACCGAAGCTGGCCGAATGCCTCCGCCTTGCGGGTCTCGCCGGCCACCAGGATGACGTCGTCGGCCGCGAGCACCGTGTCGGCGGTCGTGTACGTCCAGCGCTCACCGGGGTGCTTCACGGCGGTGACCGTCACCCCGTGCTCCGAGCGAATGCCGAGCTGCCCGAGCGGGGTGCCGACGAATCGTGCGGGGGGCTTGGTCTTCACGAGCGCGAAGTCGTCGCCGATCTCGAGGTAGTCCTGCATCGAACCGCGCACGAGGTGGGCCACGCGTTTGCCCATCTCCTTCTCGGGGTAGATGACGTGCTGAACGCCGAGCTGCTCCAGGATGCGGCCGTGGGCATCGTTGACCGCCTTCGCCCAGAGGTGCTGCGGCCGAAACGACAGCAGTAGCGAGGTGGTGAGGATGCTGGACTGCACGTCGGTGCCGATGGCGACGACGATGCGGTCGAACTCCGGCACCGAGAGCTGACGAAGAACGTCTTCCTTCGTCGAGTCGGCCATCACGACGTGACTGAGCTGCCCGTTGAGGCCCTGCACGATGTCTTCGTTCGCGTCGATGCCGAGCACTTCGGTTCCGCTCGCCATCAGTTCGAGTGCGAGCGCGCTGCCGAACCGGCCGAGGCCGATGACGGCGACCGAGTCGGCGGCGGCGATACGCCCCATGTCGGTGCGAGCCTGCGTCTTTCGAGTGCTAGCCAATGATGGGCCTCTCTTTCGGAAGTTGGTACAGGATCGACCGCGGCCGAAGGGCGAGCGCGGTGGCGAACGTGATGGGGCCGAGCCGGCCGAGGAACATCAGCAGTACCAGGATGAGCTGCGCGGGCGCCGGGAGCGACGCCGTGATCCCCGTCGAGAGCCCGACGGTGCCGAACGCCGAGATGGTCTCGAAGAGCACCCGGTCGAGGTCGAGTCCGCTGATGATCATGATGGCGATCGTGCTCACCACGACGAGGGCGACCGAGACGAGCACGACCGCGATCGCCTGCCGGTGCACGGCGCGCGACAGGCGTTTGCCGAAGATGTTGACGACCCCGTCGCCACGCACTTCGGCGATCAGGATGAAGAGCAGCACGCCGAACGTGGTGACCTTGATGCCACCTGCGGTTCCTGCCGGGCCGCCGCCGATGAACATCAGCGCGTCCATCCCCAGCAGGGTCGCTCCGTTGAGTTGGCTGATGTCGACGGTGTTGAACCCGGCGGTGCGCGTCTGCACCGACTGGAAGAAGCCGGCGAGGATGCGGTCGTGCCACGGCAGATTGCCCAGAGTGGCCGGGTTGTTCCACTCGAGCGCCGTGATGAAGATCGCGCCCAACACGAGCAGGGCAACGGTGAAGGCGAGCACGAGGCGGGTGTTCATGCTCCACATCAGGGGGCGACGGAAGCGCTTACGGAGTTCGAAGAGAACCGGAAAGCCGAGCCCGCCGAGAATAATCGAGGCGCACATCGTCAGGCTGATCACCGGGTCGCTGACGAAGCCCATCATCGAGTCGCTGTACAGCGCGAATCCGGCGTTGTTGAACGACGAGATGCCATGGAACACGCCGAGCCAGATCGCTTCGCCGGGGGAGTAGCCGTAGCCGAACGCGAAGCGGAGCGCGAAGATGGCCGCCACGATCCCTTCGATCAAGAGCGACACCTTGACAACCCCGAGCACGAGACCACGCACCTCGTTGAGGCCGAACGACTTGGTCTCGGTCGCGGTGTTGAGCCGCGAACGGAAGGAGAGTCGGCGCACGACGACGACGCCGACGAACGTCGCGAAGGTCATGACACCGAGGCCGCCGAGCTGGATGAGGGCCAAGATGACGACCTGCCCGAACGGCGTCCAGTAGGTCGGGGTGTCGACGACGACGTGGCCGGTGACGGCGAGTGCGGAGACGGCGGTGAAAAGCGCCTCGACCCCGGTCGCTCCGCCCGGGCCGGCCTTCGCGATCGGGAGGAGGAGCAGCCCGGTGCCAACGAGGGCGGCCACCGCGAAGGCGCCGAAGATCACCTGGGCCGGATGGAACCGCCGACGGCTTCGCTGTCGTACCGCGACGCGGCCGCTGAACTGCACTGGAGAAACCTACTCCTCTCGCGGCGCGGCGCAAGTCACCCGGAGCGGTCAGTCGAAGTCGAGGCTCAGTTTTCGCAGGAGGGCGCTGAGCTTCTCCTGGTCGGCGCGCGACAACCCGGCGAGCATCTCGGCCTCCTCGGCAACGAGCACCGAGATGGCGGCATCCACCTGGGCCCGACCGGCGTCGGTCATGACGACGAGCACCCCGCGACCGTCGTGCGGGTCGGTGCGGCGCTCGACGAGGCCGCGCTCAACGAGTCGGTCGATGCGGTTGGTCATCGTGCCGCTCGAGACGAGGGTTTGCTGCAGAAGGGCCTTCGGGCTCAACTGGGAGGGAGCTCCGGCGCGGCGCAGCGCTGCCAGAACGTCGAACTCCCAGGGCTCGAGGTCGGATGCCGTGAACGCCGAGCGCCGCGACCGGTCGAGGTGCCGGGCGAGGCGATCCACCCGCGACAGCACCTGCAGGGGCGTGAAGTCGATGTCGGGACGCTCGCGCGACCAGGCGTCGACGATGCGGTCGACCTCGTCGGAAGCGGGCATCCGTCCATTATCCAGCGCTGGGTGGCGCGAGCCAGGCAGGCGGGCTGGCAAGCTAGATCGGTGCCCCGCTCAGCGGGAGCGTGATCCGCCTTGGTGTAACGGCAGCACGACGGCCTTTGGAGCCGTTAGGTCCAGGTTCGAATCCTGGGGGCGGAGCTTTTTCTGCGATCAGTCGCCGGTGCGGGGGTTCGGCGGTCGGCGACGTGCCCAGGCCTTCGCGATGTGGTCGCGCATCGCCTGCGCGGCACCTTCTGCGTCGCCGCGCACGATCGCTTCGAGGATCGCCTCATGCTCGTCGAGGGTGAGTCGCAACGCCTCCGGCCCGGGGGTGCCGATGAAGCGGGCGCTCTCCCGCGCCCGGGCGAAGAGGATGCGCGTGATGTTGGAGGCCAGGCGGTTTCCCGACTGCTCCATGATCAGGTAGTGGAAGTCGGCGTCGGCCTGGTTGTAGGCCTCGAAGTCGTCGATGCGGTGCGCGGTTTCTTCGAAGGCTGCCCGAAGCGCGGCGCTACGTTCCGCGGTCTGGCTGACGGCGGCAGCCCGCGACATCGACGCTTCGAGGCTGCCCCGCACGATCGAGAGCTCGTCGAGCACGCCGAGGGAGTCATCGTGATCGACCATCGCCGACAGCACGACGGGGTCGAGCACGTTCCACATGCTGGGCGGGTTCACGGTCGTGCCGCGTCCCTGCGCGACGACGACGAGGCCCTTCTCTTCGATCCGCTTGACCGACTCCCGGATGACGGTTCTCGACACCCCGAACTGCTGGCTGAGTTCGCCTTCGGGGGGCAGCACTTCACCCGGGGCGAGGGCACCCGTAACGATCGCGGTGACGAGGTCGACGACGACGGCGACGCCCAGCCGGGCAGGAGGGATGCGACCGGCGGATGCGACGAGCACGGGGCGGCGCCCGTCGCGCGCGCCAGCAGCCTCGGTCATGCGATTCAGTGTAGGGCGCGCATTCTGTCAGCCCCGGAGGGCGGGCGGCGGATCGCTCACCAGCTGCAGGCCGGCGCGTTTCGGCCGCACGTGTGGCCCCTCGGTGACGAGCCAGTCGGCGGCGGCGACGCGGGTCGTGATCGCCGCTTCGTCGATGGACACTCCGGCTCCCGGGGTGTCGCCGAGCACGATGCCGCCGTCGGCGAACTCCTGGTCGACGGTGACCCCGAAGGGCGCTCCGAGGTCTTGCACTTCAGCGGACAGATGATTCGGGATGGCGGCGGCGGCGTGGGCGACGGCGTTGTTGCCGGTCAGTCCGACGGGGCTCATCGGCAGGTCGCGGCTGTGTGCGGCGACGGCGACACGGAGGAAGTGCGTGATCCCCCAGACGCTGCCGGCCTGCACCACGTCGACGGCGCCGGCGTCGAAGAGGGGGGTGTACTGCTCGAGTCCGGTCAGGTTCTCGCCGGTCGCCACGGCGGCGCGAATCGATCGCGTGAGTCGGGCGTGGCCGGCGGCGTCCCAGCGTCGCAGCGGCTCTTCGATCCAGGTGAGGTCGTGCACGGCCTCGACGGCGCTCACGTGGCGCACGGCCTGCTTGAGGTTCCAAGACTCGTTGGCGTCGAGCATGAGTGCGGGGGTCGGGGCGTTCACCCTGAGTGCGTCGGCCATGATGCCGAGACGGCGGATGTCGGCTTTGACGTCTCGACCGCCTTTGAGTTTGCCGCTCGTGAACCCCCGCGCCGCCATGGTGGCGTACCACGCCGCGAGTCGTTCGTCGTCGAGAGCGATGTCGAGCCCCGAGGCGTAGCCGGCGACGAACCGGTCGCGTGCGCCCAGCAGCCGCCAGAGCGGTTCGCCCGCGGCTTTCGCCTTGAGATCCCACAGAGCCATGTCGAGAGTCCCGACGCCGCCGAAGGTGGCGCCCGAATGGCCGGCCTTGAATACCTGCGCGAGCATCCGGTCATAGAGCGCCGTGACCGATCGCGGGTCTTCCCCTTCGATCGCGGGGAAGATGCGGTCGACGTCGTGGTCGGAGCCCATGCCGACTCCGGTGAGACCGTCGTCGGTATCGACGAGCACGATCGGCACCGGGGTGACGCCGGACTCGATGTATCCGTTGACGTCACCGACCGGACGCCCCCAGTCCTGGAAGGAGCGCAGGATGCGGTACCCCGTGATCTTCATCGTCACCTTCGACGGTTCGCGGCGCGCCGGTCGCTGCCGCAAACAGCATACATCACATGTCCCATCCCTCACCCTTTCGAGCTTGCGGGGCAGCGGGGCCAACCCCGGACGCATTCATATGATGTACGATGAATTCTGCTAACGGGGTTCGGGGTTGCCGCCGCCGGGGCGACGGCTCCGATCTCCCCAGCTGCCCGGTCACGGCGGCTGTCGGCCGATCTCGGAGCTCGCGGGCGGGTACGCGCACATGGGCGCGGGCTCCGAGATCGCCGTAATCTCGTTGAGTCACTCTTTGATTCAACGAGGAGCACCGCATGGCCATCGCGACGATCAACCCGTTCACGGGCGAGACCGAGAAGACATTCGAGCCGCACGGCGAGGCCGAGGTGGAGCGCCGGATCGCGGCGGCCGACAACGCCTTCCGCTCCTTGCGCTCAACGACCTTCGCCCAACGGGCGGAATGGATGAGGGCTGCCGCCCAGCTCCTCGAAGACGACGTCGAGCGGCTCGCCCGCCTCATCACGATCGAGATGGGGCGTCCGATCGCGGGAGCCCGCGCCGAGGTGCTCAAGAGCGCGAAGGGGATGCGCTTCTACGCCGATCACGCCGAAGAGTTCTTGGCTCCCGAGACCCTCGCCGATCCGTCGGCGGTGAACGCCTCCGCCGCAGGAACGCGGTACGCCCCGATCGGTGTCGTGCTCGCGGTCATGCCCTGGAACTACCCGCTCTGGCAGGTGTTGCGGTTCGCCGCCCCGGCTCTGATGGCGGGCAACACCGGCCTGCTCAAGCACGCCTCGAACGT